>JAFGIC010000465.1 GCA_016929815.1 Deltaproteobacteria bacterium | reverse complement strand
TGAAAGGCCGCGGCCAATCCTCCGGGACCGCCTCCGATAATCGCAACCTTCTGTTCCTTGGGCAGCCCCTTTTCCATCAGTTTGATTGTTACGCCCTCTTTCAGCGCCATATCAGCGGCAAATCGTTTTATCTTGGGGATGGAAAGTGCTTCATCTGTCTGCGCCCTCAGGCAGACTGACATGCACGGATGAGCGCACACCCTGCCGCATACGCCGGGAAGGGGGTTGTCCTTGTAGATCAGAGAAATAGCGTCTGCGTAACGTTCTTCGCCTATCAGCGAGAGATACCCCGGCACATCCTGACCCACCGGGCAGGCATTGATACACCTTGCCTTTACGAGATCGGCGCATACACCCGCCTTACAGCGCTTCTCAATTATATGATCCTCATATTCATCTCTGAAATATTTCAGAGTTGAAAGCACCGGGTTGGGGGCTGTCTGACCAAGGCCGCAAAGCGCGGCGTCCTTGATATAATGGCAGAGCTCCTCCAGTTCATCAAGGTCCTTTAGTTCACCATTGCCTTGTGTAATTTTGTCCAGGATCTCCAGCATCCTTTTTGTTCCTTCACGGCAGGGGGTGCACTTTCCGCAGGACTCTTCCTGGCAGAAATCGATAAAAAACCGGGCCATATCCACCATACAGGTGTCTTCATCCATTACGATCATTCCGCCCGATCCCATGATAGCCCCGACCTTGGCAATATCTTCATAATCAGTGAGCGTATCAAGCAAATGACCGGGAACACAGCCGCCAGAGGGACCTCCAAGCTGAACAGCCTTAAAGGCCTTGTTGTCGGGAATGCCGCCGCCTATTTCATAGACGATTTCCTTGAGACTCGTGCCCATGGGAACCTCGACCAGACCTATGTTATTAACGGCCCCGCTCAAGGCGAACACCTTGGTGCCCTTGCTTCCTTCGGTTCCTATGCTTGAATACCAGTCACCGCCTTTAAGTATTATCTGAGGCACATTGGCAAGGGTTTCCACATTGTTCAAGACACTCGGCTTTTTCCATAACCCCTGCTGGGCCGGAAACGGCGGTCTTGGCCGGGGCATGCCGCGTTTTCCCTCGATTGAATGCATCAGTGCAGTTTCTTCACCGCACACAAAGGCGCCGGCGCCCTGATATACCTCCAGGTCAAAATCAAAGCCGCTTCCAAGAATATCTTTCCCCAGCAGGCCGTATTCTCTGGCCTGACGAATTGCAATATCCAACCTGTGAAGGGCCAGCGGGTATTCGGCCCGGCAATAGATATATCCGTAATGGGCTCCGATAGCCTTAGCGCCTATAATCATACCCTCAAGAACGGCATGGGGATCAGCCTCAAGGACACTGCGGTCCATAAATGCGCCGGGATCTCCTTCATCAGCGTTGCAAAGCATATACTTCACATCACCGGGAGAATTGCCGGCGAATTTCCACTTGAGGTAAGTGGGAAATCCCGCTCCGCCACGGCCTCTCAGGCCGGATTTCTCCATCTCCTTTATGATATCTTCTGGTGACATCTCCAGCAGGGCCTTTCCGGCAGCCAGATAACCGTCCCGCCCTATATATTCATCTATCTTTTCCGGATCAAGGACGCCCCTGTTTCTAAGCACACGCAATACCTGCTTTGAGAAAAAAGGAATATCCTTGAGTTTGGGAATGGTTTCATATAATCCGGGCTCAGTATATAAAAGCCTTTTAACAGGACGCCCCTTAAGCAGATGTTCCTCAACAAGTTCCGGCATATCTTCCGGCTTCAGTTTCTGATAAAATATGCCGTCCGGCTGAACCACCATAAGCGGCCCCTGCGCACAAAAACCGTTGCAGCCGGTTTCAATAACTCTAACCTCCTTATCAAGACCCTTTTTCACTATCTCTTCCTGCAGGGCCTCTTTAACAGCCAAACTCCCTGATGCATGGCAAGCAGTGCCGCCGCAAAGGAGCAAATGGGTTCTATAAATCTTCATGGATCAATCTCCTTGTTCGTTATCTTTAATTTTCAGCCAGCACATACTCTTTCTGAATCTCGCCCTTCAGAACATGCTGTTTAAAAACCTTGCGCATTTTATCCGCGTCCATAAACTGATAGACCACGGGGGCCTGTCCCTTTATCTCCACTGTTACATTGGGCTCATTTCTGCATAGATCCGTGCAACCGGAGGTAATAATTCGTATATCCCTGCGATCGGTCTCATTCATTTCCTCAAGAAGAGCGCCCATGACTTCACGGGCGCCGGCAGCAATGCCGCTTGTACCCATATGGACGGTTATTCTTACAGCAGCATCTCCTTCTCTGAGCGCTGTTTCCCTTGTAATCTGCTCCTTAATCCTCTTGAGGTCTTCGATGGTCACCTTGGCCATTCCATGTCCTCCTGTGTATTTATGGTCCTCGTTTTTCCGATGACCGTATTTTTGTTAACAATTAGCCCTGAAGGGCATTCCTTATAAAATTCCGGTTCTTTCCTTATAACCCAGATCCGGTTTTTCACTAATATATAATGTCTGCAGTTTCTATTCCAGTAAAAATTTATGCGTCAATTACGCTCAATTCAAGACCCTGCCTTTTTCAGCCCGTCCAGTCCCTCATCGATAACCCCAAAAAGATACCGCATTGCCAAGGGATGATTAAAGGGCGCATTCCCGAATTCCGCGCGGACCGCCCTGGTATCCAGATCAAAGCGGCGGTTCCCGGACTGATGGGAGTAAACAAGATCAATATCCGGGTTTCCCATTATCAGGCCTTTTATTGTGCCCCTGATATCCCCCATGGGCGCCAGGTCAATATGGTCCATCCTGAACTCTGCCTCAACCTTTGTCCCTTTGTCTTCAGCGGAATCAATATTAAAAAAGCCTCCGCATCTTTCTGCCGCCTTCATGAACAGAGAAAGACCCAGCCCCACCCTGCGTGTCGCCCGTGTGGTAAAAAAGGGATTCGCCGCCCTGCTTAACAGATTTGCCGGAATTCCCCTGCCATTGTCCTTGATGGAGATTCTGATGCGGTTTAAACCGAAATCCTCTTCAATATTGAGATGAATGAGGTTCGCGCCAGCCCTGAGGCTGTTATCAATGATATCCAGGATATGAAGGGAAAGCTCTTTCAATTATACTTCCCCGTAATTACTCAGGTTTTCTGCCCACACCGAATTCGTAAAGCATGCCGACCGCGCGGAAAGCATCCAGAGGAGTTACAAAAAGCGGAATCTTCTCCTCATCCGCCCTGAACCTGGCATCATCATCCGGACTCTTTCCGTTTACCAAGACAATGGCGGCGATTTCCCGAAGTACGGCAACCGCAATGATATTCTGATGAGTCTGAACCGTAAGCCATACGGACTTAACCGGACAGTTTGCTATCACATCACTAAGAAGATCTCCGCAATATCCGTTCTCGATCTCCCTGTCCAGGCCTTTTGCACCGGCAGTCAGTTCCATGCCCAGATCGTCTTGAAGCCGCTTCGCCCTCATCTTTCTGTCTCCATCCGGCCCGGAAACCGGTTCCCGGTCTCTGTTACTCGTATTTGGCCAGGATGTCGCTCACCATATTGGGTTTAACGCCGCCATAGGTATCTTCGTCGACAACAACCGCCGGGGCCAGCCCGCATGCTCCGAGACAACGAACCGCCTGCAGGGAAAATCGCCGGTCTTCAGTGGTCTCTCCTATCCCTATCTTTATATCATCCTTTAGTTTTTTAACGATATTTTTGGTTCCTCTCACATAACAGGCCGTACCCAGACAGACCTTGATGTTGTGTCTTCCCTTGGGAACCATGGTAAAAAAGGAATAGAAGGTTACCACTCCGTAAACAGTGCTGCCCGGCAAATTAAGTCCTTTCCCTATGTACTCCTGGAGCTCGACAGGAAGATACCCGACAATTCCCTGGCATTCTTCAAGAACGGGGATAAGCCCCCCATCCTTGCCCTTGAAACGGGCAATTATTTCATCAACCCTCGACATTACCTCATGGGTGAGATCCGGATTGATTTTTACAAGTTTTTCTGCTTCATTCATAATCTGAAATCTCCTTCATGATCTTTTAAAGATCCATACAGTAAAAATCTATGTCCTGTTGTTTTTCTTTTGTATTCAAGAGAGTTACAGGTCATACATTTAATCGGCACTATCTTGTCAAAGGTCAAAAGTATATGGATTTCCGGGTTTTATGTCAATATAAAACAAAGAGACAGGATATAAAACGGAGTCCTGTCCGCAGAGCATTTCAGCTTGACAAGAGAGTAATGATTTGAAAGGAATAAATCATCAACAACTAGACATTATAGCTATGATCGATGAACTGGATAAAAAAATAATAGGTTTTCTGCAAAGGGATCTGCCGGTTGAACCCCGGCCCTATAAAATTATTGCCGATCAGCTTGGCATTGATGAAGACATGGTTCTTTCCCGGATTCAGGCCATGATAGACAGGGGAATAATTCGAAGATTCGGCGCCACTCTATATCATCAGGGGGCCGGATTCAGGGCCAACGCCATAGCGGCCTGGAATGTCCCTGAGAAGATGATAGATGAGATCGGAAAGAAAATGGCCGAATTACGAGAAGTTACACACTGCTATCAAAGAAGGGCAACAGAGGAGTGGAGATATAACCTTTATACAATGATACACGGACCCGACAGGGACCAGTGCATAAGCATAGCAGAAGAGATGTCCCGTATGTCGGGCATAAAGGATTACACCCTCCTTTTCAGCGAAAAGGAATTCAAAAAAACCAGCATGGAGTATTATTAAATACGGTATAAGGTATACGGTGTAAGGTATAAGGGATAATGCAAAAACCTCAAGCCATGAACCTTAAACCCTATACCGGTAATTAGGTATCAGGAGTAAAATATGGGCAAGAAGTCGGAAGAACTTTTTAATAAGGCAAAAAAACACATCCCGGGCGGCGTAAACAGTCCTGTAAGGGCCGGAAAGGCGGTTGGTATTGACCCCCTGTTTATCTCAAGGGCAGAAGGTTGTTACCTTTGGGATGAAGACGAAAACAGATATATCGATTATGTCTGCTCCTGGGGCCCTATGATCCTGGGGCACAGCCATCCGGAAGTTGTCAACGCCATTCGGGAAAGGCTTTCCATGGGAACCAGTTATGGGGCCCCCACAGGTCTCGAGGTTGAAATGGCGGAAATCGTGTCCGAAATGATGCCTTCTATTGAAATGGTGAGAATGGTAAATTCAGGGACAGAGGCTGCCATGAGCGCCATCCGGCTTGCCAGGGGATTCACAGGCAAAAACAGGATAATTAAATTCGAGGGGTGTTATCACGGGCACGCGGACAGCCTTCTGGTATCTGCCGGCTCGGGCGTCGCCACACTCGGAATACCCGGCAGCCCCGGAGTGCCCGAGGATTTTGCTCGTTACACCATATCTCTTCCATTTAATAATCCGGGCATGGTAACTGAGGCATTTAAAAAATACGGGGATGACATAGCCGCTGTTATTGTTGAGCCAATTCCCGCCAACATGGGTGTTGCTCTGCCTGATCCGGAGTTTCTGAAGTCTCTCAGGGCAATAACGCTAGAAAACGGATCTCTTTTAATATTTGACGAGGTTATAAGCGGTTTTCGGGTCGCACCCGGAGGGGCACAGGA
>JAFGIC010000464.1 GCA_016929815.1 Deltaproteobacteria bacterium | reverse complement strand
GTCGATTTGTATGTCTTCTGAGGGGCGGAAAAGCAATGACTTTCAGTATCTTCTTAAAAAAATCCGGTTTTTTGGGGCTGCTGGAGCAGATGGCTTCTGATGCGAAGGAAGCTTCAAGACGCTTTGGTGAGTCTGCTATCAAAGCCATTGCGTTTAAAAGGTCATAACAATGGGCTTGCATGTAGATTATTGATGGCACTTCAAGATTCGGCCTATTACATCGACGCGATCCTTTCATCTCATGCCGTTACCTTTAATAAAATCTTTATTTATTCTTAACAAATTGCTAACATAGCTGAAGTAAAATACTTAAAAAGTTAGGGAAAAAATATGAAAAAAGAAAAGATACTGGTTGTAGATGATGAAGAGGATATCCTTGAGCTGGTCAGGTATAATCTCTCAAGGGAAGGATACAAGGTTCTTTGCGCCGCTACCGGTGAAGAGGGTCTGAAGTCCGCAAAGGCTGAAAACCCGGAACTGATCGTTCTGGATCTCATGCTCCCCGGAGTTGACGGGCTCGATGTAACCAGACGGCTCAAGGGGGATGACGCCACAAGAAATATACCCATAGTGATGCTTACGGCCAAGGGTGAAGAATCCGACATAGTAACGGGCCTGGAACTCGGGGCGGAGGATTATATTACCAAACCCTTCAGCGCCAAGGTCCTGGTAGCCAGGGTAAGGGCTGTTCTGCGGAGGAACATCAAGGATACCGCCGAAGAAAAAGATATCTTTAAGATCCACGAAATTACAATCCATCCGGGAAGGCATGAGGTCCTGGTCAATGACAAGCCCGCGCAACTTACCTTTACGGAATTCGGCATCCTGAATTTTCTTGTGAAAAGGCCCGGATGGGTCTTTACCCGCAACCAGATTGTGGACGCTGTAAGGGGGGATGATTACTACGTAACAGACCGTTCCGTTGATGTTCAGATTGTGGGGTTGAGAAAAAAGCTCGGAAAGGCGGGGAAACATATTGAGACCGTAAGAGGCGTCGGTTACAGGTTAAAGGAATAAAAATGGGCAAAAAAAAGCGACTTATCTGGTGTCTCTACCCGTCATATCTTTTGATAATACTTATTTCCATAACAGCGGTAACATGGTTTGCCTCAATAAAAACCAGGCAATTTTTTCTTGAAAACACAGAGAGTGATCTCAAGTCAAGGGCAATATTATTTGAAAGCCGGATTGCTTCTCTGCTTGATCCCCTGGACAGTAAGGGTCTCGATCAATTATGCAAAGAGGCAGGGAAAAGGTCATCTACCAGGCTGACAGTAATTTTACCTTCCGGAGAGGTGGCCGGGGATTCGGAGGCCGATCCGGCGACCATGGACAATCATAGCGACAGAGTTGAATTCATTAACGCCTCCACCGGCGAATATGGGATATCGATAAGGACCAGCCTTACGTTATCAAGGGATTTTATGTATCTCGGCATACCGGTGAGAAAGGAAGGGAAACTTCTTGCAATAGTAAGGACATCTATTCCGTTGGATGTTATCGATACGGCCATTAAGGGTATCCAGAAGAAGATCATTTTCGGGGCGCTGATAATAATATTATTGGGAGCGGTCATAAGCCTGATTGTCTCAAGGAGAATAAGCCGTCCCATAGAACAATTGAAGGAAGAGGCGGAATATTATATCCGCGGCGATTTTAATTACCGTGTGCCCATATCGGATATTGAAGAAATCGGAAGCCTGAATGAGTCCATGAGGAATATGGCCCAGCAACTGCATGCCAGGATCAATACCATAACTCAGCAGAGGACAGAGATAGAGGCGATCCTCTCAAGCATGATAGAGGGAGTCATTGCCGTTGATTCGGAGGAACGGATCATAATAATGAATGAAGCCGCAGGAAGGATGTTCGGATGCAATCCTTCGGCGGTTCAGGGACACAGCATACAGGAGGCGGTCAGAAACACCCATTTGCAGCAATTTATCTCCGAGACATTGTCTGATAATAAACCCGTTGAAAAAGAGATCGGCCTTGTTTCTGAAGAGGAACGTTATATATCCGGTCATGGGACTATGATCCGCAACATCGAAGGCAAAGGTCTTGGCGCCCTTTTTGTCCTGAGCGATATCACAAAACTTCGCAGGCTTGAAAATATCAGGAAGGATTTCGTGGCAAATGTTTCCCACGAGATAAAGACGCCCATTACCGCCATAAAGGGGTTTGTGGAGATCCTGAGGGACGACACATCAAAGGATGAGAATGATATCAAACGATTTCTTGATATTATCGCCAAGCATGTGAACCGTCTTGAGGCAATAATCGATGACCTGCTGAAGCTCTCAAGGATAGAGAAAGACGCTGAGACTGAAGGCATCCAGTTTGCAGAGTCGGAGATAAAGGATGTCCTGGAGTCTGCTGTTCAAGCGGTAAAGCCCCTGGCAGGTTCAAAGGGGACGGAGATAAATCTTTCCTGTAATGATAAACTGACAGCCAGGATAAACCCGCCCCTGCTTGAGCAGGCAGTCATTAATCTCCTTGATAACGCCATAAAATACAGCGATGAAAAGAAGCCGGTTAAGATAGAGGCGCTGCCGGACGAAAAGGAGGTTGTTATCCATGTGACGGATAATGGGAGGGGAATAGAACAGCAACACCTTTCACGTATCTTTGAAAGATTCTACCGTGTGGACAAGGCAAGGAGCCGCAGCCTGGGGGGCACAGGCCTGGGCCTTTCCATAGTTAAGCATATCATACAGGCCCACGGCGGCCATATCTCTGTCACGAGCACTCCCGGTAAGGGGAGCACCTTTACAATACATCTTCCCAGGTAAAGCTGTATCTTAAATATATGCTTCCC
>JAFGIC010000463.1 GCA_016929815.1 Deltaproteobacteria bacterium | reverse complement strand
GGTGTTGTTCGGGCCCCAGAGCACTATGTACGGCAGCAACGCGCCCGGCGGTGTAGTCAACGTTATTACGGCCGCCCCCAAGACAGACAGGTATTCCGCCGAAGGCACTGTGGAATACGGCTCCTATAATCTCTTGAACCTGCAGGCAGTATTTAACGCACCGGTCTTCAGGGATAAGATAGCCATGCGCCTTGCCGCCAACAGGTCATCGCAGGATCCCTATGTAGAAGGAGATTCTGAAAGTGAGACAATGTCCGCCCGTCTCAAGGCACTGTATCAGGCCTCTGAAAATCTCTCATTCACATTAACGACCAACTGGCAGAAGAGAGGCAGCGGCGGCATGACGGGAGGGAGTGTCAAGGCCTTTGCGTATCAGGATGATGTCGATGATCCATGGACACCGGTCGATAGCGATGAGGGGGGCGGCGGCAATCTGTTTGATCAGATCACAAAGGGTGTGACCGCCAACATCGACTGGGTGACTCCCTTCGGCACCATCTCAGCGGTGCCCTCCTACACCAAGACCACTTCAGACGGCCATGGAACCAGGACAGCAGGCGGCGGCGGTCCCGGCGGCGGCCCTCCTCCCGGCCCTCCTCCAATGAGTTTTACAGGCCTTATGGCTCAACAGGCTTTTTATCCTCAGCAGGCCGAAGAGGAAGAAGAGCTGATTGGATACTATCAGGAGGACAGGAACCTACAGAAGGGGGCGGAACTCCGCATGACCAATGCAGCGGACTTCGAACTGTTCCAGTGGATCTTCGGCGGGACCTATTATAAATCCGAACAGTCGAGGCAGACCCTGTTGGAAGATGAGGCCGGCTCGTACTCAGCCAGGGAAACAAACTCGAATAAAAAGGCCTTATATGCCAATATCTCCTATCCTCTGTGGTTCTATGATAAATTCGCCTTAACCGTAGGCTATCGTCAAAGCTGGGACAAAAACTACAGTACTGAAATCGGCGGCCCGATGTCCGGCACAACCGGCAACAAAGAAGGATATTCAAAACCGGATTGGAAGTATGGTTTTGAATATAACGTAGCAGACAACATGATGTTTTACGGCAATTTTTCAAGCAGTTATCGCTCTGCGAGCGCCATGGGCATGCCCGGCGGGGGTGTACAAAAGCCTGAAGAACTTGATGCCTATACAGGAGGCATGAAATCCAGGTGGTTCGGGAACAAGCTCCAGGTTAATGTTTCCGGATTCTTTTATGACTATGCCAATAAGCTTTGTTCCGGGTTTAAGGTCTGGGAAAATATCACAGAGGAGGATATCGGTTTCATAGACAACAACAATAACGGTGTGTGGGATCCCGGTGTTGATGTAGATTATATGGGTCAGGAAGTTGAAAGGGGCAGAGTTAATGCAGTAATAGAACCGGATGGCGAATACCCTACAAGGGATCATCTTGATGCAGATAACGACGGAAATACTGATGAGGTATATGTATTTACAGCCAATGAGCCGGGCGCCCAGGGATACGGGGCCTTCCAGTCCCTTGGCCTCGATCTTCAGACAAGCTGGATCATAACCAGCAGGGACAGGCTGAATTTTTCCGTCTCATACCTGGATTCTGAATGGATAGACCTTCATTTTGAATATAACTGGTATATGATATGGCCGCCTGAAGATTATGAAGGCATAACACCTGTCAATTCCCCGAAATTGTCAATGACAGCGAGCTATGAGCGCAGCATCCCGCTGGGTGCATTCGGCACGCTCACCCCCCGTATTGATGCGCAGTATAAGTCGGAATATACCATGCTCTGGGATGCGAGTGATGCAGAGGAAGAGGCTTTTAGTTATCAGGAGCCCTATTATCTGTGGGATGCAGCTGCGTCATTCAACCATGCGAGCGGCAGATGGAGCTTAAACGCCTATGTGAAGAATATTACCAATTATGCGGTGAAGAGGAGTTATCATGGCATGACGGGCAATAGAGAGCTGAGGATCGGCGACCCCAGGACCTATGGGGCATCGTTTTCGATCAAGTTCTAATATATCAAAGGAGGGTACAAGTATGGGCAATGATAGAAAAACGTCAATCCTGTTGTCATTAATTCTGGCGATTTTTTTTGTTTTTGGGGATTTTTCTGCAACTTTAGCGCAGGAGAGTGATACCGAAGAATTCACCCTTGAGGAGATCACTGTAACGGCCCAGAAGCGTGAAGAAAACCAGCAGAAGGTGCCTGTGGCCATGGATGTCGTCTCCGGTGAAGATCTCGCAGTGCTTGGAAGGGACAGTGTAGATGAAATCCTCAAGAATGTTGCCAATATATTTATAAATACCGCGTCGGACGGCATGAGGATTTCTTTGCGCGGCATTGCGGATGACAGTAACTCAATGGATGGCCAGCACGGCAGTGGCTCAACTGTAGCTGTAAATATCGATGGGTCCTTTAACAACATGAGCAACGCGGGCCAGAATCTGTTTGATATCGAGCGTGTGGAGGTTTTATTCGGGCCCCAGAGCACCATGTACGGGAGCAACTCGCCCGGAGGCATTGTAAATGTGATTACTGCCGCTCCCCAGGCCGACAGATATGCGGCATCAGGAACAGTGGAATACGGCTCCTATGAACTACTTAAAATACAGGCAGTACTTAACGCCCCTGTCATCCAGGATAAGATGGCGCTGCGCCTTGCCGCGAATAAATATAACCAGGGTCCCTATGTAAAAGGGGAATCGGACAGCAATACCACGTCTGCCCGTCTCAGGGCATTATTCCAGGCCTCTGATGATTTATCATTCATATTGACCACCAGCTGGGACAAGAGGTCAAGCGGAGGCATGATGGGCGGCGCAGTCAAGCCCTTTGCAGATCAGGATGGCTATTATGAGGATGGTACAAAGGTAACCGATCCATGGACAAAAGATCCCGGTAGCGCAGTAGACCCGATACTTGGTGTGCGAAGCCCTGATCAGAATGATACGATCACAAAGGGTATAAGCGCCAATATTGACTGGAATACCATGTTAGGTGCCATAGCATTGGTGCCGTCTTACAGTAAAAGCACCGGCGAGGGCCGACAGAGCATAACGACTGAAAGAGGCACGGAGGTCTGGGATCAAGAACGATCCTTCACGCAGAAGGGCGCAGAGCTCCGAATGACCAATGCAAAAGAGTTTGAATGGTTCGAGTGGATTGTAGGCGGCACCTGGTTTGAATCCGAACAGTTCCGGCTGAAGGATTACATAGAAGCAACCAGTGTGGACGAAACGAGGACAACGACCCAGAACAAGAAGGCCGTGTATGCCAACATAACCTACCCTGTCTGGTTCCATAAGAAACTGTCTTTAACCTTCGGCTATCGTCAAAGCTGGGACTTGAATAAGAGTTACAAAGTGGGGGGATTTATGCCTGGGACATCAGGCAACGCCGAAGGCTATTCAAAACCGGATTATATGTTCGGTTTTGATTATAATGCGGCAGAGAACCTGATGTTTTACGGGAGTTTTTCAAGCAGTTATCGCAGTCCGGACGCTATGGCTATGCCTTCTGATGCAATGACCCCTGAAGAACTTGATGCCTATACCTTGGGCGCCAAGTCCAGGTGGTTTGGGAATAAGCTCCAGGTTAATGTCTCAGGCTTCTACTATGACTATACAAATAAGCTGTGTTCAGGATTTAAAGAGGCCCTGGATATCACAGAGTTGGATCTTGGAGGCGATTATATGGGTATTTATGAAGGTGGTCGGGGTCCGGGGTATCAGGCACAGGCGACACCGGATGGCATATACCCCACGCTGGATACATATGATCTGGATGGAGACGGCAATACAACAGAGCCGGTTGCATTTGATCTCCATGATGATCATGCCCAGGGCCTGGGGGACTTCGAATCCCTGGGGCTTGATCTGCAGACAAGCTGGCTCATAACCAACAAAGACAGATTGGATTTCTCTATCGCATACCTAAAGGCCGAATGGACGACACTTTATTTTCACTATACATGGTATATGTACTGGCCGGATGAGGATTATAAAGGGGTATCACCTACCAATTCGCCCAAGTTTTCAATGACAGCCAGCTATCAGCATAACTTTACGCTGGGGGAATACGGAACGCTGACCCCACGTATTGATATGCAGCATAAGACATCATCCAAGATGATATGGAATCCAACTGATAAAGATCCATACGGCTATGGGCATCAGGAGCCCTATTATCTATGGGATGCCTCCGTGTCATTCAACCATGCCAGCGGCAAATGGACCCTCAATGCCTATGTGAAGAATATTACCAATTATGCCGTGAAGAGGAGTTATATGGGTTTCGCAGCTTACCAATTGATGATCGGCGACCCCAGGACCTATGGCGCCACATTGTCGGTAAGGTTCTAAGGCGCAGAAAGATTTAAATTCAGGCCGTTGAATGATTCGGCGGCCTGAATTATTTTACTGTTAAACGTATTCCGCTCCCCGCATCATGCCTTTCCGGTTCAGCTCCAGGACATCGCCTTTTTTCCCTTTCAAGACGACAGAGAGTCCGTTCATCAGGGATTCCTGGGTAGCGATGCCCGTCTTGGCAGCGAACGCACCAAGCATGATCATGTTGAGGGTTCGGTCGCTGCCCAGTTCAAGTGCGATATCATTGGCAGGGACCTTTACTGTTTCGATATCCTTTCTTGTGGGGTCCGTATCAACGAGGGAGGAATTGATGACCATTACACCGCCGCTCTTGATGATTTCCTGGTATTTCAGCATGGAAGGCCTGTTCATCACCACCGCATAGTCAGGAGATGATGCCACGGGAGATGCAATCTCCTCATCGGAAGAGATGCATACCGTGCAGTTGGCTGTGCCGCCCCTTACCTCTGCCCCGTAAGAGGGCAGATAGGTAACGTGTTTGCCCTCCATCATGGCCGATGTGGAAAGGATGTAGCCCATAACAAGCACCCCCTGTCCCCCTGATCCTGCAAAAACTGTCTTTACTATCATATCTAAACCTGTCTCTCCTGTTAGATCTTCCCTGCTTGGTCTTTTATCACTTTGATGGGGAATGCCTTAGTCATAGTCTCATCTATCCATTTACACGCCTCAACCGGGGTCATTTTCCAGTTAGTGGGGCACGGTGACAGTATCTCAACCATAGAAAACCCTAAATTTGCCATCTGGACCTTAAAGGCCTTTGTGATGGCCTTTTTAGCATTCAGGATATTTTTCACTGAATTTACAGCAACACGTTCTATATATACAGCACCGTCTAAAAGTCCGAGCATCTCGCTTAAATTTATGGGCCATCCGTCCCTGTTCATTGTCCTTCC
>JAFGIC010000462.1 GCA_016929815.1 Deltaproteobacteria bacterium | reverse complement strand
TATATATGTTGACATGATAAATTAAAATATATAGAATATCTACCAATTTATGTTCAATATGCTGAACTTGTGAAACACAAATTAATGTTATTTATATCAGGCCGTGAAGGCCTTTTCAAGAGGTAGAAATCATGACCATGAATGTACTTTCAATAGATCCCAGGAAGTGTGACGGTTGCGGAGACTGTGAGGCAGCGTGCTCGGAAAAACACACCGGCGTTCCAGGGAAAATGTTTTCAAGAATCCGGGTAGTAGGAGGAAACGGTCACGGAAGACTGTTTGTACCCTTTGTATGCCGTCAATGTGATGATCCGCCATGCATGGCAGTATGTCAAAACTCAGCTATATACAAAGATGATAAATTGAACAGGGTCGTAATAGATCCGAATAAATGCATCGGCTGCAAGATGTGTATTGCTGCATGTCCTTTCGGGGCCATCGGATTTGATTCAACGAGGGGGTTTGCCTTTAAATGTGAATTATGCGGGGGAGAACCGGAATGCGTTAATGCATGTAAAAAGGGTGCCATTGAGTTCATCAAAGGATATGATCTTAACAAAGTAAGAATATGCGAATCGGCAAATAAATATTATACTGTCCTGCGCCACCAGGCCTAGATTAAGACAAGACAGTTAAGGAGAAATAGATATGTCATTTTTTAAAGTAAATCATAACTGCAACGGGTGCCTTGCCTGCGTTCAGAACTGCCCTGCAGGTGCGTTAAGTTACAGGGACGAAGGCAACAAAAGGACACTCATGCATAACATGTCCCTTTGCGCCAGGTGCGGCAATTGCTGGCGGATATGTCCCCAAAAGGCCGTTGAATTTGAAGGGATATTAAAGGGACAATGGGACGAAGTAACGACTATGGAACTGGTCCATTGTATGGTGTGCGGTGAACCGCTTTATACCGACGGTTTCAGGAGAACAATGGACGGGAAGCTGGATTATGAACCGGCAAACCTCTGCCCTCTTCATAAAAAGACCTTTTCCCTTGATGCGTGGCGTCATCTGGCCTTTGACGAGAAGGCGGTTAGGAGGAATGCGGTATGATTGTTGCAGAACCCAAACCATTGCAGGAGGTTGCATTATCAGTCTCCGGTTATAAGAATGTGTTGATACTCGGATGCGGAACCTGCGTGACCGTCTGTCTTACCGGAGGAGATAAGGAGGCCCACATCCTTGCGGAGGAACTCAGCGCTTCCACGTATTTTGACGGGAAGCCGCCTTCCTTTATTGTAAAGACCATAGAAAGGCAATGTGAAAAGGACATGGTTGAGGCGTATCTTGATATTCCCCAGGATATCGATGCGATTCTTTCCACGGCATGCGGGGCAGGTGTCCAGACCGTAAGCGAAGTCTTTAAAGATATACCTGTTCTTCCGGCGCTCAATACAACCTTTTTAGGCTCCTTTGATGAACCTGGGGTATGGCGGGAAAAATGCCAAGGATGCGGAAACTGCATTCTCGCCCTTACTGCGGGTATTTGCCCCATTGCGCGATGCGCTAAGAGGCTTTTGAATGGTCCCTGCGGCGGGTCATCCAAGGGCAAGTGTGAGATAAATCCTGATATTGACTGTGCGTGGCATTTGATTATTGAAAGGCTTGAAAGACTCGGAAGGACAGATCACTTATCACGAATAATCCCTGCCAGGGACTGGTCCACCGACAGGGACGGCGGTCCCCGAAAACTTGTCAGACCGGACAGGGTTTCCAGCATATCTCAATAGTTGAACAGGCATGCCGGTCTAAATGAACAGATCGGCATGCCGGTGCATTTTATTTTGAATCATAGATCTCCCGTGCCATACAGGGATGGCTTTTATCCTGTTCAAGATCCCATCCGGACATTCCTGCATTTATAAAAATCTTTGTTGTTTCCTGTAATTTTATACGGATTAAACATTTCAGACCTCCATGCATTGCCCGGCGCCTTGTTATTTTAAATTAAAAGCATTATTTTTTATACTTGTAAAAACCTGTATATAAATATAAAGGATTAGCAAAAAGAGGTGAATTGTATGGATAACAGGGTGCTTATTATAGATGACGATGAAAGGCTGTGTAAACTCCTGAAGGAATATCTTGAAGGAAATTAGTTTCAGGTGTTTACCCTTAGTGACGGTTCTGATGTATTGAACAATATAGAAAAGTTATCCCCTGATATCATCGTGCTAGATATAATGCTTCCGGGCAAGGATGGGCTCGATGTTTTAAAAGAAATTCACAGGGAGTACTCAGTTCCTGTAATAATGCTTACCGCAAAGGGAGAAGATACCGATAGGATCATCGGTTTGGAGCTCGGCGCCGATGACTATATGCCTAAGCCTTTCAACCCGAGGGAACTGCTCGCAAGGATGAGGGCTGTAATGAGGAGGCTCTCGCCGGAACAGAGTGAAGAGACAGAAAAGGCTGATGAAAATAACATTAGAGGGGGGGGCGTCATTTTAAACAGGTCAAAGCATACTGTTACCGTCAACAATGTGGAGACGGATCTTTCATTGACTGAATATAAGATCCTTGAGGCATTGATGAGAAGACCTAATGTCGTGTTAAGCCGTGATGAGATAATGAATTCCGTCAGAGGAAAGGATCTTACGGCCTTTGACAGGAGCATAGATGTGCATATAAGCAAGCTGAGAGCAAAATTGGAAAAAGACCCCCGATATCCCAAGAAGATAAAGACTGTATGGGGAACGGGTTATATGTTTGTGGATGGGTCATGAGATTCGGAAAACTGTACGTAAAGATATTTCTCTCCTTTATTCTTGTCATGATTGTTTCAGAGATATTGATCTATATTCTTTTCCAGCATTCGGAAAGAAGGATGATTGCATATCGAATGGAGAAGAATACCGTTGTAAAGGTTGGTCTCCTTAAGGACCTGATTGATGAAAAGGCCAAGTGGGTCAACGGAATGTCACCACTGGAGAATCAGGAAATAGAGGACCTGATGATAAGGATGGGCAGGATCTATGACGCTGAGATCTGGATTTCCCGTGAAGGCGAAAGCCCCCTGATGAAATCATTCGAGGGAGAGTTGCCGGATGAATTTTCTCTTTTGCATTCCGAAAAGGCGTCGGTTTTTGGAGAAATAAGGATTTATCACAATATCAGCAGGAACCACAGGGTCTATGCTTCCTCGCCTCTTATGGCCTACAATCTTAAGGGATTGGATCTTAATATCATTTTTAATGAGGGATTTCAGCCCCAGCAGAAGGCCAATTTTGCCTTGGGCCTTGTCATAATCGGCGCCGTGGTGGCTCTGCTTATCATCCCGGTTTCAAGGGTTGTTACTGAACGTGTAAAGGAGATTAGGGAATCGGCTCTTCGAATTGCCGATGGTGAATTATCCCAAAGGGTCACGATCAAAACCGGTGATGAACTCGGAGAGTTGGGCCTGGCCTTTAACCAGATGGCTGAAAGGCTTGAAAGAATGATTAAAGGGGGCAAAGAACTCACTGCCAATGTTTCCCATGAATTGAGGACGCCTCTTACAAGGATAAGGATAGCAGAGGAACTGCTGAGAGAACAGCTGGAGAGGGGAGAATATAAGGGATTCAAGAGACATATGGACAGTATCAGAGAAGACATAGATGAACTCGACGTACTTATAGGACGAATACTTGAGTTGTCAAAACTGGACATACATGAGCCAACGCCCAGTAACGAGAGGTTGAATATATCCGCCCTTCTTAACGAATTATTGGAGCGGGTTGAACCTGTAAGCGCCAGTAAACGACTGCAGGTTAAGACAGAACTGTTGCCGAAAATTACTTTATCAGGAGATATGGAATCTCTTTATACCGCTTTTCTGAACATACTTGATAATTCAGTAAAATTCTCTCCTGAAAACGGTGAGATTACAATCAGAATGGCCGGTGACGTAGATACCCTGACGGTAACTATTACAAACACCTTTGAAAAACTGCCGGAAGGCGATCTGGAAAGGATCTTTGAGCCCTTTTACAGATCAAAAACATCCAATGCCTCAGGATCCGGCCTGGGGCTTTCCATAGCTGCCAAGATCATACAGAAACACGGCGGGCATATCACAGCGCAGAATTCTCCGGGGGGACTGGAGATAATCGTGCGTCTTCCCATGGAAAAGGCCTAGAAACGACTAGCAGTATTTAAATATCTCCCTGGCGGAGACAAGCCTCTGTATCTGGTTGGTACCTGCGTATATCTGAATCAGCTTGGCGTCTCTCATCATTCTTTCCACCGTGTAGTCCTTCATGTATCCATAGCCTCCCAGTATCTGGACGGCATCCGTTGTGACCTTCATTGCATTATCCGATGCCATAAATTTTGCCATTGAACAGAATCTGGGGATCTCTCTGCGGTCTTGCCTGTCGAGATGCACGGCGGCCTGATATGTAAGCAGACGCGCTGCCTCCGTATTGGCAACCATATCTGCGATCATGAATTGTATGCACTGCTGATTACAGATGGGCCCACCGAACTGAACCCTTTGCCGCGAATATTCAATTGCAATATCGATTGCGCCTTGGGCCAGACCTACTGCCTGGGCTGCTGTCAGTATTCTGCCGGTTTCAAGCGCCCTCATAAGGATATTATACCCGTCTCCCTCTTCACCTATCCTGTTTTCAACCGGAACGACAAGGTCATCGAAAAAGAGTTCTGAGTTCAGGCAACCCTTCATCCCCATCTTTATTTCATTCTTTCCGAGGATAAGCCCCTTCGCATCCTTTTCAACCGCAAAAACAGAGATGCCCTTTGACCTTTTATCGGGATCCGTATAGGCGAAGACGGAAAATACATCAGCTGCCGGGGCGTTTGTAATGAAGACTTTCTGTCCGTTGATTATATAATCATTTCCCCTCCGGACTGCATGGGTGCGCATGGAAAGAATGTCCGATCCGGCCCATGGCTCAGTAGCCGCGAAGGAGGCAATCTTCCCGTTGACGAATCCGGGAAGATATCTTCTCTTTATCTCCTCGTTTCCACCGAGCAGGATAGGCTGAAGGCCGTCAGCCTGAGAGATCAGTATCAGGGCAGAGGAGGCGCTGGCCTTGGCAATCTCCTCAACTATCAGCACAAGAAGAAGAAACCCCGAGTTAATGCCGCCGTATTCCTCAGGTATCAGTGGGGACAGCAGTCCGTTGAGGGAATATATTTCGAGGATGTCATAAGGGAATTCTCCTTTTTCATCGATCTCAGCGGCTCTCGGTTTGATCTTGTCCTGAACAATCTGCTTGACAGTGTTAAGAGTGATCCGTTGTTCCTCATTCAGCGTTATCATGAAAAAATCCTCCTTTTACAGTGGCAAATTGAGCAATAAAAATTTATA
>JAFGIC010000461.1 GCA_016929815.1 Deltaproteobacteria bacterium | reverse complement strand
TGCCTGGTCACAGTCACCAATTCAAATATAAGGCGCTACATACGCTTTGGGCCAAACCAAAACAATGGATCTCCACAAACCGATATTTTTGTAGCAGACAGAAATGGCAATGTGGATATGGGAGCTCCGATCATCTGGGACTTCGATCAAATCACGGATATCACTGCCCTGCCCCTGGACGGGACAACGTTGACGATAACGGGAGGACGTTTTACTACCATTGCCAACAAGGCCGAATCGAAGTATACCTATTACAGCCGGGGCATCGCGATCAGGCGTTCCAATGTTCTGGTGGATGGGCTGCAACACCGTATCACAGGCGAAGGGGACCATGGAGCTCCTTATGGCGGCTTCATCAATATCAGTAATTGTGCCAGTGTGACAGTCCGGAATACCATACTGACCGGACATAAAACATACCGGACCATCGGCTCGGCAGGAGTTCCTGTCTCCATGGGCAGCTATGACATCTCACTCAACCGGGCTCTAAACGTGTCATTTGTGAACTGCAGCCAGACAAATGACATCAATGACTCAGGTTACTGGGGAATCCTGGGATCCAATTACTGCAAGAATCTTGTTTATGACAATTGTACTTTTTCCAGGTTCGATGCTCACATGGGTGTTGCCAATGCAACAATCCGAAACTCCACCCTGGGACACCAGGGAATAAATGCCATCGGCACCGGAACCTTCATAGTGGAGAATTCAACAATCTACGGAAGGAGTCTTATCAATCTGCGCTCCGATTATGGCAGTACGTGGCAGGGAGAGTTCCTCATCCGCGACTGTATTTTCGTACCCGCAGGCGGCAGACCCACCAGTGTCAGCCTCATCGGCGGATCATATTCCGGGCAGCATGATTTCGGCTATACCTGTTATATGCCGGAACGGATCACAATCGAAAACCTTCATATCGACGACTCCCGACATCCGGAGGACTACAAGGGTCCCGCCATATTTGCAAATTTCAATCCACTTATGACCGACGAATCCTACCTGGAGAAGTTTCCCTATGTCAGAACCAGGGAAGTAATTCTCAGGAATGTGACTATCGCCAGCGGAAAGACCTTAAGACTCAGCGACAATCCATTCATGTTCAGGGATGTGAAGGTAACCTCCGATTAAGGGGCGTTGGATGGGAAACCACTTTTGCAGGAAAATTGAGCTCCCTTGCCGTGAACCTGAATGAATGCACCATATTCTACAAAATGTTAAAGGATTTGCGGTGTATCCTTTCAATGTGTATAAGCCGGTCGCCCTGACCACATTCCGCCGGTAATAAGGGCATTTTAATATTTATCTGCAGATCATGGGATTAACTCCGGCCTTAAATGGCCATTTTGTACCGGCGTGAGATGGTCAGGATCATCCGCTTTTGCAGTTCATCGACGCATATGAGTTTTTCGTCCCCGAAGAAAGAACTTTTAGAATTGGTTCAATTACAATTCCATACATCAGCAAGATTCAGATATAAAAATACAAATTAAACGGAGGGAGGACATAAAAAAGATGCTAAATACTCTTCTGGTAGATCCTGTACCTGCGAAGTGGTTTAGCGTTAAGCTTGATTATTGCATTGTTCATGGGAACATTATCCTCCAGAACATAATTTATTTCCAGCCAGATATCCGGAGTATACACTGCTTCGTAAAGGGCCCTGTAAATAAGGCTGTCGATGCCCTTTCCCTGATATTCCGGAAGGACTCCAAGGGCAAAAAGGCGATATTTCCTTAAACGGGGAAGTCCGAGCAAAACCTTTAGCCATCCGAACGGCAGAAGGCGCCCCCCGAGATCTTTAATGAGGAAATTAACATCGGGTATTGTAATTGCAAATCCGACAGGATGCCCTCTTGAATCCTCAGCGAAAATTACACCCCGGGGATGGATGATCGACTTCAGATCGGCTCCTATAGCCGCTGCCTCTTCCCCGGTAACCTGTGTATACCCCCAATTATTGATTAGACTTTTATTCGACAGTTCAATTATCCTGTCTACTTCATTGTCAAAATCACGCATGTTCAACTGTCTTGTTCGGATATTAAAGCGTTTTGCAACATCATCAGTAAGTTTAAGAATCCGGTCAGGGATTTTATACCCTTCTTCTGCAGAAATATAGTATACCAGCAGATCCTTAACCTTTTCAAACCCGTAATCCCCGATATGATTAATATAATATGGCGGATTGTAGGGGGCCATTACAGTTGGTGAGGGCGTAAAACCTTCGATCACGAGTCCCCATTCCTGGGATACAAAGCTCCATGGTCCCCTCATGGATTTCATTCCCTTGCTCCTGAGCCATCCGGCAGCAGCATCAAGAAGAGCATTGGCGGCATTTTTGTCATCAATACATTCAAAATACCCGAAAAGTCCTACAGCATCTTTCCATTCCTTCAAGGCAACATTATCGGTGAACGCAGCTATGCGTCCTATTATTTCATCCTCATCTTCCAGAAGGAAGAGGGCATATTCGCAGTGGCCCAGGGTCGGATTTCGTTTTCTGTTAAATTGCTTAGAGACCTCTGACAGCAGGGGTGGTACCCAGACAGGATCATCTTTGTAAAGTTTATATGGTAGTCTGATGAATTTCTTAAGCCCAACCGGGGTATTGACAGGAATAATCTTCATGATCTTTTAAATCACAATAATATTTGCACAAAATATAACTTGTGTGTTTTATAAATTCCTGTAATTTACAAAATTATCCGGTAGAAAGGTTATAACTTTTATCCGTTCGGGGTACTGAAAAAGAGCCCTCCTGCGCTAAAGCGTCAGAGGGTAAGACGGGAGTGAGAGCGGGAGCGAGACAGCTCGACCTTGATCTCTCGATCTGTTTTTCTCACTCTCGCACTCACACTCACACTGAACTCTGAGCTTAGAAACGTGTTTTTCAGTAAGAATGTAACTTAGGATCTGCTTCTTGGGGTCATGGTCTGACTTCCTGGAATAGTATTCTTAAGATAATTGAAACCGTTTTAAATACCATGCTATTAATAAGGTCATTAGACTGGCGATAAAGTCAAACAAGGTGCCAACAAACATTGAGATAGCTACTCTATGCATAATTGGATTTGAATGACCCAAATAAGCTAATGCACCATCCAATACCATGAGAGTCATTAATAGTAGCAACACCCCCAGACCAATATGCAGTCCCTTACTAACTCGACCACCTCTCCG
>JAFGIC010000460.1 GCA_016929815.1 Deltaproteobacteria bacterium | reverse complement strand
CGCCATGGAACAACTTGATGAGCTCTCAATCCCCTATGAAGTAAAGATTACATCCGCTCACAGGACTCCTCAGCAGACAAAAGAATTTGCTGAAACGGCCGCGTCCCGGGGAATCGAGGTTGTAATTGCCGGGGCAGGGTGGGCCGCCCATCTGGCAGGGGTTATCGCGGCTCATACACTCCTGCCTGTTATAGGCGTGCCCATTGATTCCTCCGTTCTTAAAGGCATGGATGCCCTCCTTTCAACAGTGCAGATGCCCCCCGGAATACCCGTGGCCACGGTTGCCATAGGAAAAGGAGGCGCCAGCAATGCATCTATCCTTGCAGCCCAGATACTGGCCCTGAAATACCCTGAAATTGCAGATAATCTGAAGAAATACCGTGAAAATCTTACAAAAAAGGCCATTGAAAAGGCGGAGAATTGGGAGAAGTAGCATTTGACAGCCTGGCTATAAAAGCTGTTCCGGGGCCGGATCTTGACTCTGCACTGGATAAAGCCAAAGGGGTGCTGCTTTCCGGAGGAGCGGTGGCCTTCCCCACGGAATCATTTTACGGTCTTGCGGTAAATATCATGGATGACGTTGCCATAAGGCGCCTTTTTTCAATAAAGGGAAGACAGGAAAATCAGCCTATTCTTATTCTGATACCGGACAAAACCTCACTGAGCAAGTATGTTGAAGAGGTCCCTGGAACAGCCCTCAAATTAATGGACATGTTCTGGCCCGGCGGACTGACATTAATCTTCAGGGCTGGCGCTGGAATATCTCCGCTTCTTACGGCCGGAACCGGGAAGATAGGCATACGCCTGTCCGGTCATGAAGTTGCATCAGGACTCGCCCGGACAACGGGGCATCCCATAACCGGCACAAGCGCCAACAAGTCCGGACAGCCTGCCTGTGTCAACGCTAGAGAGGTATATGATTCAATCGGCGCCGGACTTGATCTGATCCTTGATGGCGGTGAAACAAAAGGCGGCAGGGGAAGCACTATCCTTGATATAACGACCGATCCCCCGCAATTGATAAGAGAAGGAATGATATCTGTAAAGGATATTGAGATGAAAACCTATTCCAGACCGAATCTCGCGGTAAAATGAAATGTACTGCCCTTTCCCTCTTCACTTTCGGCCCATAGGTTGCCGTCGGTCAATTTTACTAGCTGCCTGCAGATGCTTAATCCCAGCCCAAGGCCTCCGAATTTTCTTGTATTGGACCCATCGGCCTGAACAAATTTATTGAATATTGCATCCAATTTATCTTCGGGTATTCCCACTCCGGAATCTTTGACATAGAAATGCAACAGGACGCTGTTTTTGTCCCGATCTTTTTCTTTAACATGAAAGATTATTCTTCCCTTCTCGGTGAATTTTACGGCATTCCCGACCAGAATAAAGATTATCTGGCGTATTATCTCAGGGTCTCCGAAGAGGCGGTCAGGCAGTTTTGGAGCAGCTCCCCACAACAATTCCAGGCCTTTTTTTTCTGCCTGATGCAACAGATTATCATGACATGTTTTAAGCACCTGCGTCAGGCTCATGGTTGTCTTTAAAGACAGCATGTTTCCTGAGTCCACCTTGGCAAACCTGAACAGGTCATTTATGAGTTTTAACATCGATTGAGTCGATTCCTGCAGAAGACCAAGATATTCCCGCTGCTCCTCATTCAGGTCCGTATCGGCGAGCAGACCAAGAACGCCGACAATCCCGTTCATAGGCGTCCTGATCTCATGATTTATATTGGTAAGAAACTGGCTCTTGTCTTTATTCGCCTCCTCGGCGATCTCCTTTGCCCTTAAAAGCGCCTTTTCAACATGCTTGCGCTCGGTAATGTCCCTGGCAATGGCCTGAATATACCCCTTTTCTCTGTCCAGCAGACTTGCGCTTATTTCAACCTCTATTATTGTGCCGTTTTTATTCATTACAATAGTCTCAAAACGGCTGCTCCCTGATTCAAGCACACGAGGAAGTCCATCATCGACAAAGGAACGCGCCCATTCGGGTTTGAGCATAAGGATATTCATGCCGCACATCTCTTCCCTGTCGTAGCCCATGAATTCTAAAGTCCTTGAGTTCACCTCTACTATTGTTCCTTTAGTGTCATGAACAATAATAGAGTCATTGGACTGTTCAAAAAGCGCCTGGTACCTTTTCCGGCTTTCCTCAATCGCCTTCTGCTGCATGGATAATCTCAGGAATACGTCGACCTTGCACTTAAGGAGAAAAGGTTCAAAGGGTTTGGTGATATAATCGACAGCTCCGATCTTGAAGCCGCACTGTATGAATTCATTTGCTATATATTCGGCTGTTATGAAAAGTATGGGGATATCTTCGAGATTTTTATCTTTTTTTATATGCCCGGCAGTCTCCCATCCATCCATGCCGGGCATCTTTATATCCATAATTATCAGGCTGATATCATGGTTCTTCAAAATTTCGAGAGCTTCGGGACCTGAGCAGGCTCTTAAGAATTTCCTGCCCGGTTTTCGAAGCTGACGCTCCAGTGCGGATAGATTTTCCTGAATATCATCCACAATCAGTATATTACATGTATTACCGGTATTTTTCATGCCTCTTTAAACACTTTCTTGAGTTTTACCAGAAGGACTTCCGGTGTAAAAGGTTTTACGATGTAACTGTTGACTCCGCTTTCAAGGGCATCCATGACATTCTTTTTCTGGCCTTCTGCAGTAACCATAATAAAAGGCGTGTTTTTTAATTTTTCATCAGCCCTGATGGTCCTCAGCAATTCCAGTCCGTTCATATTGGGCATGATCCAGTCGGATATGACAAGACCGATATTCTCTTTTGCCATGACCTTTAACGCGCCATT
>JAFGIC010000459.1 GCA_016929815.1 Deltaproteobacteria bacterium | reverse complement strand
TCTTATAAATTCATCTTCCTCTTCCCCTGTAAAGACCCTTCCCCTCCAGGAATCACTGTTCAATTCCGCTCTGCCGATCAGGGTCTCCAGTCTCTGCAGGGTCCTGTATATCTTTACAAGACCTGACTGGATATTGAGGACATCCTTTCTGGAAAAATCCAGGGGGCTCCTGTAGTGCTTGGACACAAGAAACAAACGCAGGACCTCTGCCGGATACTCCTTCAGCGCGTCGCGGATCGTGATGAAATTTCCCAGGGATTTAGACATCTTTTCGGACTCCACGGTGACAAATCCGTTGTGAACCCAGTACCGGGCAAATTCAACGCCGTTGGCCGCGACAGACTGCGCCCTCTCATTCTCATGGTGAGGGAAAAGGAGATCCTTGCCTCCCCCGTGTATGTCAAATGTCGGGCCGAGATAGTAATTGCTCATAACGGAGCATTCCATGTGCCAGCCCGGCCTTCCATTCCCCCACGGGCTTTTCCATGACGGCTCTCCCGGCTTGGCGCCCTTCCATAGCGCAAAATCCATCGGGTGCCTCTTTCTCTCGTCCACATCTATCCTGGCGCCCGCCTTCATATCCTCTATCCTTCTTCCTGAGAGGCTTCCGTAATCAGGCAGCTTTTCAACCGAATAATAGACATCCCCTCCTTCCACATAGGCAAACCCCTTTTTAATCAGGACCTTTATCATATCGATCATATGATCTATATGCTCAGTGGCCCTGGGCTCCTTGTCGGGTCTCAGCACTGCCAGCCTGTCCATGTCTTCATAAAAGGCGTCGATATTCTCCTGCGCAAGGGTCAACGGGTCTTTTCCCAGTTCATTGGCCCTCCGGATGATCTTGTCATCCACATCGGTAAAATTTCGCACATAGGTAACCTTGAAGCCCCTGGCCCTGAAATATCGAAACAGAACATCAAAGACAATGGCCGACCTGGCATGCCCGATATGACACAGGTCATAGACAGTGACGCCGCATACATATATGCCGACTTCATTCTCCTTCATTGGTATAAAGTCTTCTTTATTTTTTATTGCAGTATTATACAGTCGTATGGTCATTTTTAAACCTGTTTATTTTTCAAACCTCATCAATTCGATCAATGCTGACTGCTGAACGCTCCATCCATAAATCCCTTATTTATGGATGGACGCCAGGCTTACAACGGAATAGGCTGCTATACCCTCGTCGCGGCCGCAAAAACCCATTCCCTCTGTAGTGGTGGCCTTTATATTTATCCTGTCGGCAGGGACGCCGAGCGCCCGAGAAAGTCTGTTCTTCATATCCTGCATATAAGGCGACAGCTTGGGCCTCTGGGCCACAATCGTGTTGTCTGCGTTGTTTATTGCATAACCTTCCCGGTCCGCCATCTCCATTACTCTTTTCAACAGTAATGTGCTGTCAATACCCTTGTAGGCGGGATCAGTGTCCGGGAAATGCATGCCTATATCTCCCTTACCCAAGGCGCCCAGTATGGCATCCATAAGGGAATGTATGAGTACATCTGCGTCCGAATGACCTTCAAGGCCGAGTTCATAGGGTATTTGAACGCCTCCGATAACCAGTGCACGCCCCTTCACCAGGCGATGGGCGTCATAACCGAAACCTATCCTGAACATATCCTCTCCTTAATGGCATGTGCTGCAGGTTCCTCCGCTGCATGATGAACACCCGGATGATCCTGCCGATGATGAATAATTGCCGCCGCTCTTGAACTGCATGCCGATATCTTGCGTTTATCCACCTTCACCTGCCCCCTGTTGAAACAATAAATAATCCACAAGCAGGCAAACAATGTGCCCCATCAGAATGTGAGTCTCCTGTATCCTGGCAGTTGATGCGCTCTCAACGATAAGGCATGAGTCGCTCGCATCCTTGAGCCCCCCCCCGTCTCCGCCTGTTATCCCGCAGACATATATGCCCTGCTCACGCGCGGCCTCCGCCGCCCTGATCACATTTGTGGAATTGCCGCTTGTGCTGATTGCCATAAGCACGTCGCCCTCACCCCCAAGGGCCTTCACCTGTTTGGCGAATATATCATCAAAGGAGTAGTCGTTGCCCACGGATGTTATAACGGATGTATCCGTCGTAAGGGCAATGGCCGGGAGCGGGGGCCTCTCCAGTTCAAAGCGGTTTACGAACTCCGCGGCTATGTGCTGCGCGTCCGCGGCACTGCCCCCATTGCCGCAAAGCATCAACTTCCGGTCTCCTGTGAAGGCGCCTGCAATCTGTTCGGCAAGCAGTATCAGGCCTTTGATATTTTTTCTTACTGATTTTTCCTTTACCTGCAGGCTTTCATTAAGTATCTTCTCAATCATATCTTTCATTATTGAAGCACCTCACGTCAATCCCGGGATAAAGCCATATTCTTCACCGCCTGAGCCACTGTTTTAAGTTCATCATCGGCGATGGTTCTTACGTCCATGAGCACGCTGTCCTTTTCAACCCTTACGATAATCGGGGGGGGGCAGGATTTCAGCCATTCGTCCATCATATGCGCAGACATCCCGGCAGGGATCAGCCTCAGGAGTCTTGTGGGCATCTCCATCAAGGGAAGCGCCCCGCCTCCCACCTTCGACATCCCATCCCTTTGATCAATGGAAAAGGCCTTTGTTTCCAGTTTTCCTATCAATCGGTAAAGCCGCGCCGCCTTTGCCTTGAGTGAATCATACCCCTGGCATATCATCCTTAACGTGGGTATCTCCATCAGGGCTACCCTTTCGTCCCTGTATATATTCAGTGTCCCTTCCAGGCCCGCAAGGGTCAGTTTATCTATCCTGAGCGCCCTCCCGAGCTGATTCTTCTTGATCATATCTATCAGATCTTTTCTTCCAATAATAATCCCTGCCTGGGGGCCGCCAAGGAGCTTGTCTCCGCTGAAGGTAACAATATCGGCACCTTCGGAAAGGGCCTCCCTGACCGTAGGCTCCTTTTGAAGACCATATTGGGACAGGTCCACCATGCAGCCGCTGCCCAGGTCCTCCATCACCGGGAGGTTGTGTCTTTTGCCCAGTTCAGACAATTGGGCCATCTCTACTTCTTCGGTAAACCCTATTATATGAAAATTACTTCTGTGCACCTTCAGAAGGAGCCTTGTGTCAGGACCGATCACCTCTTCATAATCCTTTAATTTGGTCTTATTTGTCGTCCCCACTTCAACCATCCTGGCGCCGCTCTTCTTCATGACGTCAGGGATCCGGAATGATCCCCCTATCTCCACCAGCTCGCCCCGCGAAAC
Organism: Deltaproteobacteria bacterium; assembly: GCA_016929815.1. Lineage (GTDB taxonomy): Bacteria > Desulfobacterota > DSM-4660 > Desulfatiglandales > HGW-15 > JAFGIC01. The sequence continues at coordinate 1,690 of JAFGIC010000459.1, read as the reverse complement.
AATAACCTCACCGCCCCTTGCAAGCGTGTCAAGCGCTATCAATACTGCCGCGGCATTGTTGTTCACAACCATAGCCGCCTCCGCAGATGTCAGCTCCTTAAGGATGCCCTCCACATGGCTGTGCCTGCTGCCCCTCCTGCCCTCATCAAGGTCATATTCAAGATTATTGTACCCTGAAGCTACATCCATAAGCCTTTTTAAAACACTGTCGGCCAGGATTGATCTCCCAAGGTTCGTGTGTATCACAATTCCCGTGGCATTTATCACATTTCGAAGGCTTGGGATTGACAATGCCTTAAGCCGTTGAAGGACCTTTTCTGTGACCGATTCGATATTAAGCCCTGAAAGATCGTTTATTATATTTTCCGACAGGATATTCTTACGAATGTCATCCAGGACCTCGTTGATAGCCCTCAAAATGAGACTGCGGGGATAACCCGGCAGTTCTTCAATATTTGAAAGGCTTTCCAGGATACGGTCAACAGAAGGTATCATCCTGAACATATTTATTTTATCGTCGGGCATTATCTTTCCTCGCGGCGTAACTTTTTGTTGCAAAATTTTCAAAGCATGGTAAATATATAACATATTGTCCGAAAATAATAGCCTTCGGACACGCGCAATCAGCTATCAGCCTTCAGCAAATCCCATTTACCACGACAGGATCTCTGACCGCTGAAAGCTCGTTGCTTTCCGTGCGGTGGGTGTAGCTCAATTGGCAGAGCACTGGGTTGTGGCCCCAGCGGCCGCGGGTTCAAATCCCGTCACTCACCCCATAAAAATTCAATATTGACAGGGGGCTCTGCCCCCTTTTTTATTCGTCTTCCCCGGATCACCCGTGAATTTTCACAACAGCAAAACATTCCCAGCGCTAGGTAAAGGCAATATTATAGCTTTCTAATGAAAACAAGGGGATGGCTGTCGTGAATTATTATTATCGTCATCCCGGCGAAGGCCGGGGTCCATAAACATCGAGAAACCCGGATTCCAGCTTTCTCCGGAATGCCGAAATAAAACTTTAAGTGTTACATGGCACTAGACTGCCTTTACCTTATGCCTTTAACCTTGCGCCTTGCTTTTATCATATCCCATTGACTTTTCAAAGCAAAATCACTGATCATCCTCATTTAAAATAAACTGAAACAGCCCTTATTAAAAAAATCCGGATGAACAATCCAAAAAATCCTTTGATTATTCATTCTTATGAAGAATTTTCTTATAACTTGTTCAGTCAAAGAGGCTTATCATGTTGTGAAAGACTGAGGGTCAGCCGTTCAACATTCTTGACAGTTGACCTGTCTGCAGCTCCTTATATTCAGATCAAGGCTAGCCTTTTGATGGTGAGGACTTATTAAAAATACAGATAAGGGCATCTGATGACGTATCGGATGACGGGTTAACTTATTTAGTTATTTCTATATGGGAGAATACAAGTAGAGACCTTTCTCCATCCGGAAGTATTTCTTTGACTTTTGCCGGCATTTTTTAAAATACCCACGGATCTAAACCCGTGGGTATCCAATAACTTAAATGTTTTTTAGGTAGATCGCAGCATTGATACCGGCATAATATCCGGAGATAAATGCCGAGCCGAGACCACCGCAAGGAGTGCCCTCGCCCAAAAGAAGATTAGTGCTGGCAGTACCTGTACCGGGATGGCCACCGGGTATGCCACCCTGTTGTCCTCCGG
>JAFGIC010000052.1 GCA_016929815.1 Deltaproteobacteria bacterium | reverse complement strand
GAATTCAATATAGAGAGCGATGCCGATAAGATCATTGCAAAGGCTGAATCCATAGCCGGAGATGAAAAATCGCCTGTTTTGAAGACCAGAAAGCTGTTAAAATGGGTGTATGAAAATATTGAAAAGAGGCCGGTTGTCAGCATACCCAGCGCCCTTGAAGTGCTTGAAACAAAGGCAGGCGACTGTAATGAGCATGCCACGCTTTTAACGGCACTGCTGAGGGCATCCGGGATACCGGCAAGACTGGCCGTTGGACTTGTTTATAATCGCGGGAGATTTTATTACCATGCCTGGACAGAGGCATACCTGGGCGGGTGGATATCCATGGACCCGACCTTGAACCAGATGCCCGCCGATGTCAGTCACATATGCCTTATGTACGGAAACCTTGATAAACAGGTTGAAATAATGGCTATTATGGGCAAACTTAAGATTGAGGTCCTTGAATTTGGATATCATTAAACTGGTGAACCTGACAAAACTCTATAAGGGGCTTAGAGCTGTTGATGACCTGAATATTTCGGTCAGGGAAGGGATTATTTTCGGTTTTCTGGGACCGAACGGCGCCGGCAAGACAACAACAATAAGGATGATGGCAGGCATACTCAGACCGACGAGGGGCAAGATATTTATTGACGGCATGGATCTGGAAAAAGAACCATCCAAAGTTAAAGGATGCAGCGGTTTTATTCCGGACCGCCCCTTTCTATATGAGAAATTGACAGGCATGGAGTTCCTGCGTTTTTTAACCGGGCTCTATGGCCTTAATAATTCATTATCGACAAATGCAAGGCTGATCGGGCTACTGGAGATCTTCGAGCTTGTTCATTGGAAGGATGAACTCATTGAAGGTTATTCACACGGCATGAAGCAGAGACTGGTGATGTGCGGTGCGCTGGTTCATGATCCCAAGGTCCTTATCGTTGATGAGCCCATGGTGGGTCTTGATCCAAAGGGTGCACGGCTGGTAAAAAATATCTTCAGGGAGCAGGCAGCTAAAGGCCGAACAATATTCATGTCCACCCATTCCCTTGAGACGGCCCAGGAGGTCTGCCACGAGATAGCCATCATAAAGGCAGGGAAGGTTATAGCTCAAGGGACAGTGGATGAGTTAAGGCAGGATGCGGGCGTGGAGGGAAATCTTGAAAATGCATTTCTTAAATTGACGGGAGAGAAAGGGACAGGCCATGAAAGACCTCTTTCTTCTTCTTAGCCCCAGGGCGCTGGGTCTTAAAAATTCAATATTTAGAGCGGGATCGGGAGTAAAAAAGAAGGTTATTGTAATAGGTGTCATTGCAATTGCATTTTGGGCGATACTTTTCGTGCTTTCCGCGAGGATGCTTGTTTACTTTCAGTCTGTGGAGGTTATAGGCGATCTCCTGGCGCATCATCTTCTTTCCATGGTTCTACTGACCTTTTTTTCACTTCTTATCTTCAGCAATATCTTAACCGCGCTATCAAACCTGTATCTGTCTGCCGACCTTGAATTATGTCATTCCTCCCCGTCGTCTCTGGAGGAGGTCTTTTTAAGCAGGTGTATATTCACTGTCATAGACAGTTCATGGATGGCGGCGCTCTTCGGTCTCCCTGTCATGATCGCATACGCCTGGGTTTACAGGCCCGGTCCTGCATTTTATTTCAGTATTGCGCATACGGGACTTGCACTGGCATTTATCGCCTCCGGGACAGGGATCTTATTTACCATGATAATGGTGAAGATATTCCCGGCCCACAGGACAAGGGATATCCTTATGCTGCTGACCGTATTTGCGGTCATCGCAATCTATATCCTGTTAAGGTTTCTGAGACCGGAAAGGCTTGTGGACCCGGATGCCTTTTTTACGGCCATGCAGTATATGAGCGCACTGAAGACCACCGACTCGCCTTATATACCAACCCACTGGGCGACGGAGATCCTGTGGGGGCAGTTGAATGAAGGGGGAGCAAAAGCCCGATTTTTTGAAATAATTCTTTTATGGAGCACTGCTTTTACTGTTTTCTTCATAAACACCTGGACGGCAGGACGGATTTACCTGAAGGGCTTTTCAAAGGCCCAGGAGGCAAAGAGCAGGAGGGCAGGCAGCTTTATACTGGATGGATTCATAAATATGATTAAAACACCCCTGGCCAATGACATTGCATCAATGATCGAAAAGGATATAAGGGTCTTTTTCAGGGATAACTCGCAATGGACTCAATTGCTTCTCCTGGGGGCGCTTGTTATAGTTTATGTCTATAATTTCAGTGTTCTTCCCCTTGAAAATAGCCCCATAAGGCTGGAATTTCTTCAGAACATACTTGCCTTTCTTAACATGGGTCTTGCAGGTTTTGTACTGTCCGCCGTCTCGGTCCGTTTTATCTACCCGTCCATAAGCTCTGAGGGCGGGGCATTCTGGTTGGTCAGATCATCGCCCCTTACCATGAAACGATTTCTTTGGGGAAAATATCTTTTGTCGGTCATACCTATGCTTATCCTGGGAGAGACCCTGATAGTCCTTACGAATAATTTTCTTCATGTCTCCCTCTTTATGATGATACTTTCTGCAACGACCATGTTTTTTGCCGTCTTCGGGATAATCGCTATGGCTGTAGGTTTCGGGGCAACTTATCCAAGGTTTAAATATGAGAATATCTCGCAGGTCTCGACAGGGTTCGGGGGATTGATGTATATGATATCAAGCGTCATGTTCATGGCTGTTATAATTCTTCTTGAGGTCGGGCCTGTCAGGATCTTTTTTATGGCAGAGATGCGGAGGTTAAATATTACGACATTCCAATGGACCTGGATTGTTCTTGCATTTTTATCCGTCTTTCTACTAATCTGCTTCACGGTTTATAAATCATTGAGACTGGGCGTAAAGGCGATTGAGGCCTATGAATAAATCAGTTAAACTTCCATTTAGGAATTTACCATGTTCAACTATGAGACTATCGGGAATATTCATATCCATTCTGTGCTTTCGGACGGCACAGCCACCTATGATGAGATTGCTGAAAAGGCCGCTGCCGCGGGTGTTGATTTCGTATGCGTGAATGATCACGACTATATGGCTAAATCGCTCAACCTGGAACAGGAGGGTTTTTTCGGAAAGATGCCTCTCCTCATAGGCCTTGAGATAGGAAAACGTCACAACCATTATCTGGCATTTGGCCTTAAGGAAATGTTTAATTCCGACGGGATGAGCCCACAGGAGGTTATTGATGAAGTAAGGAGGCAGGGAGGCATCGGCTTTCTTGCGCACCCCTTTGAGAAGGGTATGCCCTTTCGTGAAAAATCAAAGGCATACACCTGGACTGATATGTCAGTAACGGGATTTACAGGCGTATGCATATGGAATTTTTCATCAAGATGGAAGGAGAGGGTCAGATCGATTTTCCATGCAATGGTCCTTGTGAGGTTCAGAAGCCAGCTGCTGAAAGGCCCGAGCAGGGAGACAATGTCTTTCTATGATGAAAGATGCAGACACAGAAGGGTTGTTGCCGTTGGTGGGTCCGATGCGCACGGCCCTGTTGTCAAATTGTGGCGGTTTACCTTCAGGCCTCTTCCCTATGAATCTCTTTTCAGGGCCATAAATATCCATATCTTTTTGAAGAAAAAGATATTCAAGGATTTTTCAGCGGCAAAAGAGGATATCTATGACGCAATGAGAGAAGGACGTCTCTTTATCGCGAATGATGACATATATGCGGCAAGGGGTTTTAGGTTCAATTACATGTCCGACGACGGCTCCGATCTCAATATGGGAGAGGAAGGTCCGTTTTATCCCGGGAATCTCATTGTCGAGTCTCCGGCTAAATGCGAGGTAAGACTTATCAGGGACGGCGTCATGGTGAAACGGGTGCGCGGCACGGAGGCTGTCTTTCCCGTAACAGAAAAAGGCGTTTACAGGATAGAGGCCTACCGCAGGCTCGCGTTTTTCGGCTGTCGTCCATGGATATTCACAAACCCGATATATCTCAGGTAGCGCCGTGGTGTTCCGGTAACGGTTGATTTCCTTATAAAGTTATAAAATTAATTACACGTCCTGCTTGTTTCCCGATAAACATAATATAATCAAATGTTGACAAATTGTTTATCAATTGTATAATTATTTTAAACCGATTGATAAACAAACAGTAAAAAAGATATTAGGAGCTAAAAAAATGAAATTCATTACATCCCGTGATTTGCGCTTGAAACCAGGTGATGTATGGAAACTGGCCCAAAAAGAAGAAGACTTGGTCGTAACAGCTAATGGCCGACCTGTTGCTTTATTAACCGGCGTTTCTGAAGACACCCTTGAAGAAGAATTGGATGTTATTCAGAGGGCAAGGGCTTTAAGGGCGCTGGATGAAATACATAGAGATTCCGTATTAAAAGGTACGGATCAAATCAGTTTTAAAGCGATAGAGTCTGAAATTGCACAGGCGCGCAGGAGGAGAAAAAATTGAAAATAGTCCTGGACACCAATGTCCTGGTTTCGGCGTTCCTTAAACCTCACAGCAAACCTGCAAGGATTCTTCGTTTAGTGATCCAAGGAGAGGTTAAGATTATTATTAATGAGGCTATTTTAGCGGAATATTATGAAGTCTTAATTAGACCAGTGTTTAAACTTAACGAGAAGCATGTGCAGACTATTCTTAAACTGATCCGGGCCAAAGGGATAAAGGCGCCCGCCCTGGCAGAATCGTTTCAACTTTCTGACGGTAGTGACGAGCCTTTTCTGGAGGCTGCAATCGCATGTCATGCAGATGCACTTGTCACCGGCAACCTGAAACACTTTCCAAAAGAACAATGCCATGGACAGAACATTCTGCTTCCGGCAGAATTCCTGAATAGAATAACCACGATGTAAATTTCTGTTAATCTGTTAGAAATATTTTACTAAGATCACATCCTTCTCAACTAGTGTCCATCCATAAAGAAGGCATTTATGGATGTAGCTTTCAGACTTCGACGAGCTCAGTCGTGTCGCGGTCAGTTCCGCCAAGGCGGGATCAGCTAATTAATTGAATTAATAAGGTAATGATTTTCCAGTTTATAAGCCGATATTTCCCCCTCCTCTGCAATAATCAGGCAAAAAATTCCCCTCAAAATTTTTTAAAATAATATTTTTATAAATTTATCCAGTATTACCGATGAGATATGCAGGATATATGTTTGGCATGATTTTCGCTTGTTGTTATTGGAAATCATTGCATTTAAGACATTAAGCATGTCAATTTTTCGTAAAGAGAGATACATAAAAAATATAAATGGTGCAGCAATATGGATCCCAATGAGCCAAAGAACCCCGAATCGATAAAGATGGACGGTTTAGGGTCTCTGTCAGAGAAACCGAGAAACAAAAAATCCCTGTATCCGACCGGAATGAAGAATGCCGTTAACGGACAATCAGGTTCAGCAGGGTTCATGTCCGTGCCCCTTGACAGGCCTGTAAGCGACGAGGTCCTTTTTGCTGGCGGGATGCCCAGGGCCGTGCACTGGTCTGTGGCATGGGCCGATGTCATGATGACCATGTTTGTCATATTCGCAGCACTGTATATATTCAAGACTCCAATGGACAAAGAGGTCCTCACACGTCATGAAACGCAGACTGAATATATGGAGAGGGATGAAAATATCCCCGGGGATGCGGGTGATAGTCAACCCGACGGCGGGCAGACCATACAGGATATATATGACCTGAGCAGGAAGACGCTGAGCTCGGCGTCTGCCGTGGAACTTGTGCCCGACAAGGCCGTAAGGATTATACTCAGGAGCGATCTTCTTTTTGATCTGGGCAAGGCATATATCAAGGAGGATGCAAAGGCGTCCCTGAGAGAGGTCGCGGAGGTGCTCCGTCAGACCGAATACATGGTCAACGTTGTAGGGCACACGGATGACCTCCCTATTAACACGGAGGAATTTCCATCAAACTGGGAGCTGTCAACAGCGCGGGCCTGCAGGGTGGCGCGTTTTCTCATGCAGGATATGAACATAGCGGAAGAAAAATTCTATGTTACAGGGCATGCCTATTATCAGCCTGTCAAACCCAACACGGATGATATGAACAGGGCTGCCAACAGGCGCGTAGAAATCATCATAACAAAAGAAAGACCCTACGGGGTCGGTCAAGTTGTGCAATAAAGGAGTCAAACAGTGGAGAAAAAAACCCTTATCGGCATTGGGGCAAGCGTACTGGTACTTGTCGCCGGATTTGTTATCAACGGCAGCATAGGCCTCTACTTCAACCTGGTTTCAATGCTTATAGTTCTCGGAGGGGTGTTCGGCGCTGCCTTCATCAGCTTCAGGTGGGAACGTCTCGTTATTGTATATAGGGTGCTTCGTTCTTTATACAGGACAAAGGCTCGGACCCCTGAAGAGATAGTTGAGACACTTGTGGACCTCTCCGTAAAAAGCAAGGTAAACGGGATATTGTCCCTGCAGAATGACCAGGAGGAGACCTCGATAAATTTTCTGAAAAGGGCGCTCGGTCTTCTGGTGGACGGTTTTCCAAAGGAACAGATACGCGAGATACTCACCACGGAGATGTATTTTTTTAAACTGCGCAGACAGGAATCCGAAAGGGTTTTGAGGACCATAGCAGAGGTTTGCCCGCCCTTCGGGCTTATAGGGAGCATCGTCGGTCTCCTTGGGCTGTTTTCAACAGGATATGATGATGCCGGCGTCCTCAAGGCAATAGCAACCGCGCTTACGGCCACCGTTTACGGGGCTATAATTGCATACTTTTTGTTCATTCCCTTTGCCGCCCACATAAGGGAGAGGACAGACAATGAGATGCTCCTGATGAAGATCATACTTGAAGGTGTGATCGCAATAGAAAGCGAGCTTAAGCCCAGAATGCTGGAGCTGAAGCTCAAGTCATTCCTGACACCGTCCTCAAGGGCAGGGAATATAGTATCTCTGGAGCGCTTAAGGGAGAGATTCAGGGTAAAGGAAGAAAAGGATAAACTGTCCGCCAATGGAGCGACGGCTGTCAGATAACTTACTGCCTCTTTTCTAATCTTCCATAAACCGGCATGTCTCCCTGCCGGCCCCTATTTTTACATAGCCTTATGTTGAGAAATAGATTTTCCAAATAGGCGTAATCATAAATAGCTTGCCTGGTTGAATCAAATCTGCTAATTAAAATCAATAATAAAGACTTATCAGATTCAAATCTTTATAAAAGAAACCTTAAACAGAAGACATCTGACAGGGCGTACGGTCATTGTTTCAGGATGATCTCTGCAACATTGCAGTAGTTTTAATGCTTCCTGGCTCTGGTAAAATCCGGTTTATAATTATAGCGGAACTTCTCTAAGCTGAAACGGGAGGATTTATGTTCTTCGGTAATTACAGGTTTTCATGCCTATTTGAAAATGATGCTCAACTGCCGCCATTTAAAGGCAGCACCTTCCGGGGCGTCTTCGGGAGGGCCCTGAAAAATGTCGTCTGCGCCCTCAAAAGAGAGAATTGCGACGATTGTCTCCTGGCGGACAAATGCCTCTATGCAGTTGTATTCGAAACACGAAAGAACTCCAACGGACAGGGAGGCAGGCTCGCGGCGCCCCCGCATCCCTTTGTTATCGAACCGCCGACGGATGAAATTACACATTACAGGAAGGGAGACCGGTTTGCCTTCAACCTTCTCCTCTTCGGCGATGCCAATCTGCAACTTCCCTATTTTGTTTATGCCTTTGAACAGATGGGAAAGATAGGCATGGGCAGGAGAGTCAATGGCGTAAGGGGGCATTACACGCTGGAGGACGTCACAAGCGGAGACAGCCTGATCTATTCGTCATCCGACAAGAAACTCAGGGCAGATAAGGAACCGGAGAAACTTACTCTTACTGAAGTTCATCAGGCAAAGGGGGATATTAGTGTTACAATCAGGTTTCTGACCCCCATAAGACTGAAATTTGAAAACAGGCTGTCTGCCGAACTGCCCTTCCATCTCCTTGTAAGGGCTATGTTGAGGCGCGTCTCGTCTCTTTTCAAGGAATACGGCGGAAAGGAGCCGGATCTTGATTATAAGGGCATGGTAATAAGGGCACAGGATGTAAGAACAGCGGAAAACAACCTCAGATGGCATGACTGGAGGCGCTATTCCTTCCGACAGGAAAGCGAGATGACGCTGGGCGGAATGATCGGCAGCGTGTCCTACGAAGGGGCTCTCGGCGAATACGCCCCGCTCATGGAGTTGTGTTCAAGGCTTCATATCGGCAAGCAGACGACCTTCGGCCTGGGCAAGTTTGAGATGGAGATAATATCATGAAAAATATCCTGCTTGCGGTCACGGGACTGAGCCCACAGGTAATAACTGAGATGCTTTATGCGCTCCATCAGGACTGCCGCAGGATCGATGCCATACACATTGTCACCACAAGGGACGGCAAGGACCTCATCTATTCAGGACTGCTGGGAGGAAAAGAAGGAAAGTATTTCCGCTATCTTGAGGAATACGGCATCAGTCAGTCGGAGATAGATTTCTCCCACAGGAATGTTCATGTCATTACGGACGAGCACGGCGTTGAGATCGCCGACATAACTAACGAAACGGATAACGAACGCCTTCTTAAAAAATGCCTCGAACTGGCGTTTCATCTTACATCAGATCCTGAAAACAATGTCCTCTTCTCAATAGCCGGAGGACGTAAGACAATGAGTTCGTGCCTTACCCTCGCAGCGCAGATGTATGGACGACCTCATGACCGGCTATATCATGTCCTTGTCTCACCTGAATTCGAGGGCAGCAGGGATTTCTACTACCCTCCTAAAAATTCCGTCCGGATCGAGATAAAGGATAAAAACGGCCATCCTATCTATAAGGAGACCAAGTTTGCCAATATCACACTTGTGCCGATCCCGTTTTTTTCTTTACGCAGTTATCTTTCGCCTGAATTTCTTAAAAAACCGCTGGACCCGGGCACGCTTATGCTTTCCCTTATCAGAGAGGAGGAATCACGACTGGCAATAAATCTTATGACGCGAAAGATAACCTATAAAAACCTGGAACTTGACCTCATGCCCGCCCATATGGCCCTTTACGCCTTTTTTGCCATGCAGAAGAAGGAATGTCCAAAGGATGTGAACGGCTGCGGTAAATGCGTTGATTGCTTCCTTGACATCCGGTGCATTTTGGACATGCAAGATCAGATTACAGGAATATACAAAAAGGTCTCGGACGGCAGGCCGCTGGATGAGATGAGCGATACGGGCATAGCAGAATTGAGCGCTGAAAATTTCAATTCCTACAAAGGCAAAATTAAGAATGAACTCCTTAATAAATTCGGACCCTATGCGCTTAGGGATCTTGAGATCGCATCGGAAGGCAAAAGGCCTAATACCAGGTACGGAATAAGGATGGACAGGGCGAAATTGGAAATAGTGATATAGATATAAGAACGCAATAAAACCCGTACCCTGATAAAGATAACACCGGAATGCATTGTTATGAGTGAAAAACGGTGAGTTAAGAAAAGTACCATCAACACACACGGAGCCCTATGGGAAAAAATATTAAAAGCTTAAAGCTGAACAGCATAGAACGAATGATTTTTTTACTGCGCGGACAAAAGGTAATGTTCGATAAAGATCTGGCAGAGCTTTACGGCGTAGAAACAAAGGCATTAAAACAGGCGGTCAAAAGGAATATTGAACGTTTCCCTTCCGACTTTGTGTTTGAACTGACGGAGCTGGAATTCAAAAACTTGAGGTCACAAATTGTGACCTCAAGTTCTAAATGGGGAGGAGCGAGGTATAGGCCAATGGCCTTCACGGAACAAGGGGTTGCAATGCTTTCAAGCGTTTTGCGGAGCAAAAAAGCGGCTCAGGTCAATGTCGAAATCATGCGCGCATTTGTGCGGTTGCGTCGGATGCTGACGGCGCATAAGGACTTGGCAAGGAGGCTAGATGAGCTTGAACAGAGATACGATGAGCAGTTCAAGGTCGTTTTTGATGCCATCCGTCTGCTTATGAGGGACGAAGAAAAAGAAAAGCGTAAAATCGGTTTTGAGGTAAAGGAACCGAGGCGGCGATATGGAAGAAATAAATAGATTGGGTGCATCTTCTTTTGTCCCCCTTTTGAGTTGGCGCAGGGAGAGGCGCCCTTCTTCGAATGGGATGCATTTCTATTTGTCCCCATTGGGGCAGGGGGAGGTTCTCGCCTCGGAGGTTGTGTAGTCTCTTTGTCCCCTTTTGGGGGTGCAGGGGGAGGTTTAATATTTTTTCCACATGATCCTTTATGAAAGTTTCATAGACCAATGCGAGGTCTTAATAATGCCTAAAGAAACTGATAATGCCAGATTAAAAAAAGAGTTCAAACGTTTATTCAAATCCATGGACTTCGTCTGCGACAATTACCTGAACAAGGAAGGCGTCCCTGACAAGGAAAGAGAAATGTTTGCCGACATCTACCAACAGCTCGGCCAGGCATGGGAATTCCTTGGCCTGCAATGCGATCACTGGGAAGGATACAAGCGGACAAGAGATAAGAAAGAAGTTTGTAAAATTTGCGGAAAGGTAAAAGGTGTTGAGGAGCATTACTTATTGCTTCCTGCAAAGGGCACAAAAGTAATCGGCAGACATATAAAGCCCAATTCCAAAAAGACATTCCCGACCAAGGCAGATGCAGAGTTAGTAAAAGACTCCATCAGATTTCACGGCGCGCACCTGGATGTGGACGTCCACAACTCCTATAAAGCAAAATTCCTGAAAGACAAACACGAGATAAACATGGCCGCTGAAAGGATCGTCACATTAAAAGAAGACGGGATCGAATGCGCCATCAGCGAACACACAATAGACATTGACATGAAAAAACCCGGAAGGTCGCGAGCAAAACAAACCTACGGCGGCTTTGCCCATGAGTTGAGAAAAAAGGACCTTAAACATTTTCCCGTGATCTTCAGCTTTGACGATGATTACAGGTTTCTGGGTCTGACAATATTGAGATAATTTTAACGCAACGGCAACGTTGCAGTGTTTTATTAGTATATAAATTATATATAGGGTTAGGCGGAAATAAACCTTAATATTGAGGTATGAAATGAATGAAACAATATACAAAATAGCTCTTGCAGGACTTCTGCATGATATTGGTAAGTTTATGCAACGGGCTGAATTAGAAAAAGAATTTATAGAGATCAAAAATAACTACGATGGATTTTGCCCTACAGGTAATGGTGGACAATATTCGCATCTACATGCGGCCCATACCGCTTTCTTTATCGATAAGTTCATACCGGAAAATATCATTGATAAGAGAGTGAAGACAGAATTATATAACGCCGCCCGGCACCATATAAACGCTGCTGATGACATCTACGTAGCAGCAGACCACCTTTCATCAGGGATGGAGCGATCTGAAGATGAAAAAGATACAGAAGGATATAAGCAGGTGCGGCTACATTCAATTTTTGATGCAGTAGAGCTGCAATATTCTATATATGACAAAGCTAATTTAAATAGCAGATGGCGCTATCAGCTAATAGGTTTATCCGAAAATAATTCTGCCAAATTATTTCCGGTTATGGGTGATGACGCAGGGAAAATGCCTGACAATGATCTTACTTACAGAGAACTATGGGATAAATTCAAAGAGGAGCTTGAGATAATAAATAAACAAGGTGATTTGGTGACTTATTTCAATAGACTTTACTGGCTGCTTGAAAAATATACATGGTGTATTCCAAGCGCTACCAATGTTTATCCTGATATCTCCCTTTTTGATCACCTTAAAACTACCGCATCGATAGCTACATGTTTCTACTATAGAGAACAGGAGATTAAAAAGAATAAATCGGATTTTCTTTTATATGCCGGTGATATCTCAGGTATCCAGGACTATATTTTCAGGATCACACAGGGACAAGGTGTCGGCGGTATTTCAAAACGGCTTAGGGGCAGGTCCTTCTATATCACTATGGTTGCAGAAGTCCTTTCACGTTATATTGTCAACAGCCTTGATCTTACTATTGCCAATATCAACCTTTGCGGGGGCGGAAACTTCGAGATACTACTGCCCAACACAAAACGTGTCGCAGAGTTTCTGGCTGGTTTCAAAATAGAAGTTAATGAGTGGCTATTTGCAGAATTTACCGGTTCACTCGGATTTGTGGATTCAATGGTTGAGATGGGCGCTGAAGAATTAAGGTTGAAATATGGGATGAAGAAGGATCAACTTGCTGAACAGCTACAGATAGCCAAACTTCAAAGAAGTCAAATGCATTTTGATAAGGAGACATTCTGGATCGATAAAACAGAAATTGACGGTAAGATTAAAGTATGCCCTTCATGCAATCTAAGGCTTATTCCAGATAATGAAACAGAAGGGGTCTGCGGATTCTGTAGGCAGGATCAGCAAATCGGTCAGCTTTTACCCAAGTCAAAGTGTCTAATATTTTCATCAGTGCCATATTATTCGGATGGGTCAGAATACAATATTAACCTGGGAAAATTCGGATCAGTTATTCTTTTAGATAGAGATATCCCTATAAATAAATCTCTAAGTGAAGAGGCTTCCCTTTATAGCCTCGTTGATACTGATTTAAATCCTTTGCCACAATATTTTTTAGCAAAAACATTACCGGTTGCAGAAGCATATATGGAGCTTGAGACAGAAAGAGATACAGAGAATGATGGGGAAGTTCGACCCGGTCAAACCCTCTCTTTTGCTACCCTTGCGGATATGGCACAGGGTGATAAGCGCATAGGTATCCTTAAAATGGACGTGGACAATCTCGGGCTTATCTTCTCATTGGGGCTGGATATGACAACTCCACAGGGACAAAAAATAGGAAACTTCAAATCTATATCCAGGCTTTCGACCTTGAGTCGCAGTCTTTCCATGTTTTTTTCTCTCTATGTTGATATTTCATGTAAAAAGATTTTTCAGGAATGGCAGAAGGATGCAAAAAACACATGGACTGATAAAATGAAAGTCTCAAACATTTTTTACCTGATTTTTTCGGGCGGGGACGATCTGGTCATTGTCGGGCCATGGGACAGGGTTATTGATCTTGCAAGGGATATCCGGAAAAGCTTTAAAATTATTACATGTCACAACCCAAATATTACCCTGTCGGCAGGCATATATATCTGCAAGCCCAAATTTCCTATCAGCATCGCGGTCGAAAAAGCGAAGGAGGCGCTAGAACAGGCCAAACACAATGGAAAAAACCGGCTAACCGTTATGGGAGAAACTTTTGTTTGGGATAAGGAAGATGCAAGGAGCAGGGTCTTTCAACCGGAACTGCAAGACAGTTATCCCGGCAGGCTTTTTGATGAAATCGAAAACCTTAGTGAACACATTTATATTGCGGGTGTAAGTGAAAAAGAAAGTCGACCAAACAAGACATTAACCTTTGAAGATCTTTACAGATTCGCAAACCTGCTTCATGAATATTATGAGGAAGAGTGTATATCCAGGGGTTTTATTTCAATGCTTTTAAATGCTAAGGAGAAATTTTTCCGAAGCATTTATAACGAAAGGCGAGACCGTTTCGAGGAAGACCAGAATCTCATGATCCTGCCTCACATGTTGTATAACATTGAAAGGAATGCATCCGGTTCTGTGAAGGAGGAGTTTAAAAAAATTCTGGTATCAACAGGTGAAGCCCAGAAGTATATGCGACAGGCTTATTACCCATGTAAGTCTGTTTTGATGAAAACAAAATATTAGAGGAAAGGGGAGCGATATGGATGATATACAAGAATTTCTTAATGACAAGAGCAAAACCTTTAAAGACATTTCTATTACACAATTTGCACCACCAGGGAAATGGGCAGAGCGGTTGGTCAAAGAACTTCATAAAGATATAAAAACAACACAACTTAGAAAAGTCTTTACAACAATCAAATCTCTTGAAGTCAAAGTTAAAGGCAACAAGCCTGAAGATAACTTTGATGAACCAGAGCTTTTCATGCTTGTGCCACACCTGGCGTATGCAAAAGGCAGAAAATTTATCCCTGGGAGATTTTATGACATTATGAAAGCCATTATTGGTGACGGCGAAAATGGAAAAATAAAAACCGCCGGTGATTTCAGACGTTTTGTGGATTTCATGACGGCTATCATTGCATACCACAAAGAGTTTTCAGCAGAAAAAGGAGGTGCCAGCCATGACTAATGAAAAAGAAAAATCGCCGAATTTTGAATTCATCGGAAAATACATTATTACAGCAGATATCGAATTAAAAACTGCCCTTCACATAGGAGGGACAGAAGAAGGTTTTGATATCGGAGGAATTGACAACCCGGTTATTAAAGATAAAGTTTCAGGTTTGCCCTATATCCCTGGTTCATCCTTGAAAGGCAAATTGCGAAGCCTTTTGGAATGGGCTTATGGTGAGGTGGTCATAAAGCAAAAGGATGGCACCAAGGAATGGCGAGGCCTTTTATGCAGCAAGCCGGACCATCCTATCGGGATCGTCTTTGGAATTCCTGCAGAAGATCATAATCAAAAAGACGCAGAAAAAATACCTGGACCTGCCCGATTGACTGTGAGAGACGCATACCCTGTTGATAACCAGAAAGAGATATGGGAAAAAGCCATGGGTGAAAATATCTATACTGAAGCCAAGACTGAAAACTCTATCGACAGGTTGACCTCGGCTGCTACCCCGCGGAGTATGGAGAGGGTCCCGGCAGGATCTAAATTTAAGGCAGAATTTGTATATGATGTTTATAAAAAGGAAGACATTCCAAACCTTAAGCTTCTTTTTCAAGGCATGTTGCTCCTTGAAGACTCTTATCTTGGAGGCGGCGGGACGCGCGGTTCAGGCAAGGTTGAGTTTTCCAATATTACAATAATCCCACGTGACATAAGTTATTATGTTGGTGGCGTTCGGGAAGCCCTTCCTGCGAAACAGAACGGGAATAAGAAAGCAAGGGATTTATTTGAAAATTTTGAAAACATTTTTCAAGTAAAATGAGGATAATGTATGAAAGAATATATTATTCATCTTGAACCTCAATCGAGTTACGAAATATCCTTGCATTCGGACACTATTTTTGGCGCTATCTGCTGGGGAATTCGGACGCTTTTCGGTGAGACAAGGCTGGTTCAGATACTTGATGAATTTGCAGATTCCCCACCGTTTCTAATATCATCTACTTTCCCATATAAAAAGGATGAAGACACCTTTAAATATTTTTTGCCAATGCCTCTTTTAAAACCGCTTAGCATTCAGGATCTCGAAGCGCAAATTTCAAAAGATAAAAAAAAGGTAAAAGAATTATATCATTCGGCAAAATATGAGAGGGTTGTTATCTCCAACAAATATAAGGAATTTAGAAAAATTAAATTTATAGGTATTTCAAATTTTAGTAGGATTATTAACGAGCCAAAGGAATCTGAGTTGTTTACAGATTATCTTAGCAACCTATTATCTGAGCCGCGATTTTATGTGGTTGGTTCGGCTCAAAAAAACAGCCTCGACAGGCTTACAAAATCAACTACAGGATCCGGTAATACTTTTTATGTCCCTGAAATAGCATATAGGGAGAAATTTGGAGTTTACTTCCTCTTGCAATGTCAATCCATTGATGATTATTTGAGACCTGTTCTGAAATTATTGGAAGATTCCGGCATTGGGCCTAATGCAAAAACAGGCAAGAACTGGTTTAAGGTTCTCATTTCAGAAGGGCCTCTTTTAACCAGAAATATCACTCAAGAAGGCAGCTCTTTCATTACCCTTTCCCGTTATTTAAAAAATGAACCGATCTGTTCAATTGGATCTTACTACAAGATCACTAATGTCAGGTCAAAGGTTGAATCAAGGTTTGAATTCGCCGGAAATGATGTCTGGAAAAATAGGGTCTCCTATTTTACTGCCGGTTCAATGATAATGCCTGAAAAAATTAAAGCTTATTATGGAAGGCTCGCTCCGGTAAAAATCATAAATGGAAAAACCATCTATCAATATGGATATGCCTACCCTGTTTGGGTGAACTGCGGAGGGAAACATGAGGTATAGCATAAAAATATTGTCACCTTTACATATCGGATGTGGTCAGATTAGTTCTGGCCTTAATCATATTAACAACGATGGAAAGCTATTTTTTATTGAGCCTGATGATTTTATTTCTGATCTTGGGAAAAAAGAGAGGATGGCATTTATTGAATGGATTGAAGAATGTTCTGGAAATTTAGACAGGATCGAAAATCAGAAAATCGAATTAAAATATGCTAGGGATGCCCCCTCCTATAATGAAAAGAAAAATCTCAATGAGGAGTTGAAGACTCAGAAGAAGAAGTTTACACTAAATAAATTTGCTGAAGGTCATAACATCGATTTATCTCAAATTGCTAATAAAGCCCGATACTGTTTAACAATAAAAAGAGGTGTTTATGCTGATTCTGAGATAAACACTTTTATTAAACAAATGAACCACCCTTATATCCCTGGTACAGAAATAAAGGGCGCTATACGTACTGCAGTTTTGTATTGTTCATTGAATTATAACGATGAAATCAAACAATGGATAAAAGGCAAGATAAAAGAATTCGG
>JAFGIC010000458.1 GCA_016929815.1 Deltaproteobacteria bacterium | reverse complement strand
TGCTCAAATGTCGCCTCAAACTCCCTGTAATAGTTGTCCGGTCTGGAAAAGGCGAACCCCTCGCGGTATTTCCGCAGGGCATATATCTCCACAAGCTGTTTGGCTATCTCCCTTATAGCCTTCCTGGCCTTGCTTTTTGCCTGGCCCCAGGCAGTTCCGCCCAATCTGTCCAGCTTCGGGTCACTCTCATCGGCCCCTATGTACTTCTGCAGGAGGCTGACTCTGTATGCGGGGATATACAGCTTGTCCTTGTCCATGTATTCGATAAGGATAAAGTCATTTACCCTGTCCGCGATCTCCATCTTTATCAGGCCGCCGTACTTGCCTATGCCGTGGTCCTCATGCACAACCAGGTCTCCCGGCTTAAGCTGGCTGAAGGATGCCCAGTCAAGTCCTCCCTCCTGTGCCTTCTTTCTGGCGCCTGCCCTCTTGGGGCCGAATATCTCATCCTCGCTCACGACATAGAGGCCCATCTCAGGCCAGGCAAACCCCCTGGACAATCTCCCTAATGATATTGAGATCCTTTTCCTTGCATCGGTCCTGTACCAGTTTTCAACCACCTCTTCGATAACGATATTATATCCTGCGAGTATCTCCTTAAGCCTCTCCGCCTGCTGTTCGGTCCGGCATACGAGGACAATCCGTCCACCCTGCTTATGCCAGCCCGATATCTTCTCCGCAAGGGGCGCCATGGAGACCTTGCCCTTGCCGCTGAGTCTGAGCTCCATATCTCCTTCGATATCGGAAACCCCCTTTATGTCGATGACACTTGACGTCGCCTCGCCCTTTTCAATAAGGAGCTCCTTGAAATTAATGCGCCCGGACCTTTCCAAAAGAGAGGACATCTCGCCGCCGGAGAGCAATATGCCTTCGGAGTCGGGGAAGGGCGCCGCGCGCTCCGCAGCTTCATTCCTGTACTTGTCCAGCTCCGCCTGAAACCTGGCGACAAACCTGTCCAACTCCGCATTAATGTTTGCAGGTTCGACCGGCACGATGATGCCTTCGGAAGGGAAATAGTCAAAAAGGGTGCTAAGATGGGGATAGAAGTGGTTAAGCCACGCCTCCTGTCCGGGGAAGCTGCCTCCCTCAGATCCCGCGCCCGGAAGCCTGCCCATGGACCTCGCCCTTCGCATGTTTTCATCCGTCATTATGATCTCGCTTGCGGGCAGGATGCTGAGTTCCGTGAGGTGCGCAGTAGTCCTCTGTGTCTCGGGATCAAAGTGCCTGATGGATTCGAGGCGGTTGCCCCAGAACTCCAGCCTGACAGGCGCCGAATACATGGGAGGGAATATATCGATCACACCGCCCCGAACGGAATAATCACCCATCTCCTCCACCAGGGATGTGCGGAGATAACCGCCTGTCTCAAGCCTTTTAAGGAGCGCGTCCCTATCAACATCCTCCCCCGGTTCAAGGTACTCCAGGGCCTTGATAAGGGCGTCCTTTGGCATGATCCTGAAAAGGATCGCCTCAGGTGAGGTCGCCACTATGGGATTCTTTTCCGATGTAAGGGCATACAGTGTCCTGAGCCTGCGATTGATGACATTCCTGTGGGGGCTGAGCCCGGACAGGGGCGATATGTCATAGGCGGGAAAGTCATAAAGGCCCCTTTCTCCCGGTTCATTCATGCTGTAGGTCTCAGGAAGAAAAAACGACAGCTCCCTTGTGAACCTTGCAGCATCCCTGGCATTAGGCAGAAGCACAAGAAAAGGCCTACCGACCTCTACAAAAAGCTCTGACATAAAAAAGGACCTGGCGGAGCCGGAGATGGAGGCGACAGAGATATCCCTCGCCCCTTCATTGATCCGGGCCTTTAATGTATCCAGATATTGATTTTTTATATTCATAAGAGTATTAAATCAGCTTACTGAAAATATTTTATCTTTTAATCCCATTGCTCTTAACCCTGCACCTTGTGCCATGCGCCTTGCACCTAATGTTTATCCATATTCATACCTAAAACATAACCTCTTTACAATAGTCTCTTAAATGAAAACCCTTCCATATAGTTACATTACCCACAGCTAAATCAACTCGAATCCTAATGTATTTTCTTTTTTTCCTCAGAATAAATGGAGGACATTCCATAAAAATCAATTGACATATATTTTTCCATTATGCTCTAATCTTTATACAATTCTATAAAGTCTGCACTCATTTTTACAACGTTTTTGTTGATACTATTTTTTGGAGAAAAATTGAAAATAAAATCAGTAGACTTTCATGATGATTTACTAAAGGCACAGGCAGAAGGCAACCTCGTTATTTTTGCTGGAGCAGGTGTATCCAGAGGGTCACCATCAAATTATCCAGATTTTAATGGATTAGTTAAGAAAGTTGCAAAATGGGCAAGGGAGGAATGGAAAGAAAAAAAAGAATCTCCAGAACGTTATTTGGGCAGATTAGCACATAAAGGCCTTAATATCCATCAACAAGTAGCTGAGATTCTATCTTCCCCAGAATCTAAATACAATACCTTACATGGAAGTCTCCTTCAACTCTTTCGAAACCGTGAGCAAGTAAAAATAGTCACCACCAATTTTGACTCTCATTTTGATTCTGCAGCCTTAAAAGTATTTGAGGGGAAATTGCCAGAAATATTTAAAGCCCCTGTCTTGCCGTTAGGAAATGATTTTTCTGGTATTGTTTATTTGCATGGCAGTGTAGCTGGAGATCCTAAAAAATTAGTGTTAACGGATCAAGATTTTGGGCGTGCCTACCTCACAGAAGGATGGTGCACTAGATTCTTATTGGCTCTATTCTCACGATATACTGTTTTATTTATTGGTTACAGCCATAATGATATTGTAATGCATTACCTGGCCAGAGGTCTTCCTCCAAGTAGTATTAAGCCTCGATTTGCACTTATTAGAGAAGATGGGAACTCAAATGATTGGGAATATCGAGGAATAAGAGCCTTACAATATCCCTTTAAGGGATCGAACGATCATACTCAACTAGTAATAGCTATTTCCGGATGGTCAGAAGAATTGAAACGAGGTGCTTTAGAAATTGAACGCCGAGTGAAGGATTATGTTTCAAGCCCTCCTCTTTCTTTGAATGATGCAGCTAAAAATTACTTGAAATGGGCAATAAAAGATACGGTCACTCTGAGGTTTTTTACAAGGCACGCTAAAAATCCAGAATGGTTAATTTGGGCAAATGAAAATAAAATTCTTGATCCTCTATTTTCCCATAAAGATTTTTCCCAAATTGATAAGGAATTATCATCTTGGATTGTTGACAATTTTGTAGTTGAGCATGCCGATGCCCTTTTTCTAATATTATCTGAATATGAGAATAATTTAAATCCTTGGTTTGTATACGAGATTACCCATCATATTGCTCGCATTGAGACTATTCCTGAAAAACATGTCATCTCAAAATGGGTGCCCATCCTGATCCAAAATACAAGATATTCGAAAAATTATGATTGGTTGGATAGCTATAGTTGGATAGAAATTATTAAGCGTGCACTCCGACAAGATGCATTGGGAGCTTCGATGCTGCTATTCAAGCACATTACAACTCCCCAGCTAAACATCAAAAAGCATATTCCATGGTATAAGGATGAATTAGATAAAGAACCAACTGTATATTCTGACCTCGGGTATATGGTAGAATATTTAACTTTAAAAGAGGTCTGGGAAACAGATATAAAACCAAGGCTTTCAGAACTTGCAACCCAGTTATGGCCTATAACCATTCAAAATCTTAATTATGCATATCATCTTTTAAAAAGCTGGGATAAGGCAAAGACAACTTGGGACCCTATAAGTTCCTCACGTGCCGCAATTGAATCCCATCCGCAAAATAATGTTCGTGAAGCTTTGGACATTCTTATTGATTCCGCAAGAGATTGCCTTGAATGGACATTGGTGAAGCTTCCTCAGGTTGGCCAAGCATGGATTGAATCGATATCACCCATGGAACCGCTGATCTTTAAGCGATTGGCAATACATGGTGTCTTTTTCACATCTCATCTTATAGCCAATGATAAGATAAAATGGGTAATAGATAAGGATTTTCTTTTTGTTCATGGATTGAAGCATGAAATTTTTCAACTGCTGAAAAATGCCTATCCTAATGCGGACCTTAAGTGGCGCAAAATTCTCCTAGACGAAGCTTTAAAGAAAATTGAAAATCTTTCTGATCATGAAGGTGGCGAACATAAAGAGTATATTAAATTTAATTTCTTATATTGGCTTTCTGTGTCAGCGCCTGATTGCGGGGAAATTGCCACTCAACTTGCATTAGTTAAAAGGGCACATCCTGATTTCGAACCTCGTAAATACCCAGATCTTGATCATTACTTTTATTCAGGCGAGACAGGCAGTGGTGGTTCACGCAGCCCTGTTTCTGTTGAAGAACTTCTAAAGAAAAGACCTTCCGAGTGGTTCGAATATTTCATGACCTTTAAAGGAGATGCATTTGATGGTCCCGATCGCGATGGGCTAATTTATAATATCAGTAAAGCTGTATATCAAGATTTTGAATGGGGGAGGGAGCTTGCCGATTTATTAATTGATAAAAATAAACTGGATTCAGATTTTTTAGGTGCTGTAATAAGAGGTTGGTATGATCTCAATCTCTTAGCCGAACAATGGGAATATATTCTGACGATATTATCTTCTAACGATATAATCAGAAACCATTTTCAATACATTACGAATTTACTCCAATATGGAGTAAAGAAAGAGG
>JAFGIC010000457.1 GCA_016929815.1 Deltaproteobacteria bacterium | reverse complement strand
CAGATATGATATGTAAAACATATTACAGGTCAGCAATTATCATTTAATCTTATAAATCAATCCCCGTGCCGACTCAATAACATTTATCGGGACAACACTCCATCATCTTAAGAATTTTATTCTTCGTAGAGAGAATTTCATGGAAAAAAACGGACAGGAAAAAAGAGGCGAAGGTCATCGTAACAGGCTGAGGCAAAAATTCCTTGAAGGGGGCATTGACAGGTTCTCAGATGAAGATATTGTCGAGTTTCTATTGACCCTCGGGACACCCAGGAAGGACGTTAAATTGCAGGCCAGGGAGTCCATAAAAAAATTCGGCAGTCTCTCCGGCGCCCTTTCCGCTCCTTTATCTGAACTTATGGAAATAAAGGGTTTAGGACCCAAGAACGCGTTATATCTGAGCCTTGTGCACCAGATCGCAGGCAGATATCTCAGGGATAAAATAAGGGGCAGCATATTTTTTAATTCATCAAAGGCCGTCTATGATTTCCTTTTCCATTCCATGAGGGATCTGAAAAGAGAAATATTCAAGGTAATTCTGCTTACCCGGAAGAATGAACTGATAACGGATAAGGACGTCTTCCTTGGAAGCCTTACCGGAAGCGCGGTTTATCCCAGGGAGATCATGACGCTCGCGCTGGAGCATAAGGCAGCATCCCTTGTATTCGTGCACAATCACCCCTCCGGAGACCCAAGCCCCTCACCGGAGGATCGAAACCTTACAAGGAGTCTTGTGTGGTGTTCGAAGCTTCTTATGATACAGGTGCTTGATCATATAATTATCGGCAATAACAACTACTACAGCTTTGCGGATGAAGGCCTGATCAATCAATTTATTAAGGAATATGATCAAAAGATCATGTCATCGATTATACCTTGACACTCTCCAAAAAATTATGTCAATATCCTAATATTGCGAGAGTGGCGGAACTGGTAGACGCGCTGGACTTAGGATCCAGTGGCTCACGCTGTAGGGGTTCGAGTCCCCTCTCTCGCACCATAGGCTGTAAAATTTCTCATGGGATAAATCTGCAGGACGTTTATCTCTTAAATGAAAAACAACAAGCCGGAGTAACAGCATGAAATATTTTATAACAATAAACGCAATAATAATACTTATGTTCTTTGCCTTCAGCACGGCCTCATACGCCTCAGAGACTACCCCGGATGAAGAGATCTTAATGCTCAGGCAGAGGATCGCCGAACTGGAAAACAAGGTAAAAGAGATGGAGGCTACGCTTGCCGAATACATTAAGCAGGACAAGGCGCTGGAAGAGTCAGGCTACGGTTGGCAGAACATAAAAAACTGGCGCAAGCTTAAAACGGGAATGTGCCATGAAGAGGTCCTCGAATTACTCGGCGAGCCCATAAAGACAATTGATGGGGTCAAGACGCTGTGGTATTATCCCGATATCTACAGGGGCTATGTGTCATTTGATAATGATGGTCACCTGACAGGCTGGCATGAACCCTGATATTTTTCTTTGACATATCCCAGATAAAAGGGATATGGCCCCACACAATAAAAAAGAGGTCAAACAATAATGTCTAACCTCTTGATATTCTTTGGTGCCTAGGACGAGACTTGAACTCGTACAGCCGCGAGGACCGAGGGATTTTAAGTCCCTTGCGTCTACCAATTCCGCCACCCAGGCATTAAAATTTTACAGGATACTATACAAATGCGATATAAAAATCAAAATCTTTTTCAATTTCGCCTATCTGTTTGATGGCCTCAACTTGCGCACTGCCGCGCCTGCAGACCACATCTCGGAATTCCTGATCTCATCAAGCTCCTTTCTCAACCTTTGCTTGTAATCCGGGGCTGAGTTCGCCTTAATGACAATCTCGGTCTCTTTTCCCGTTACAACGCTCTTGTACAGATCTTCAAATACAGGTGCGACAGCATCACGGAATTTATGCCTCCAGTCAAGGGCGCCCCTTTGTGCAGTAGCGCTGCAGTTGGCATACATCCAGTCCATGCCATTCTCATCAACGAGCCTTATAAGGCTCTGGGTCAACTCCTCGACTGTCTCATTGAATGCCTCGCTGGGCGAATGCCCGTTCTTCCTGAGCACATTATACTGGGCCTCCATAACTCCTGCAAGACATCCCATAAGCACGCCCCTCTCGCCCACTAGGTCGCTATGAACCTCATTCTCAAAGGTTGTCGGGAAAAGATATCCCGATCCTATGGCAATGCCGACTGCCAGGGTCCTCTCTTCCGCCCTGCCCGTGGCATCCTGAAAAACCGCGTAGCTGGAATTTATGCCAGAGCCGGCAAGAAAGTTCCTTCTCACTGACGTGCCTGAACCTTTGGGCGCCACAAGTATTACATCCACGTCCTTCGGCGGGATAACATCTGTCTGATCCTTATAAACGATTGAAAACCCGTGAGAGAAATAGAGCGCATCGCCAGGGTTCATACTTTTTTTAATGGTCGGCCAGATCGCCTTCTGTGCCGCATCGGACACAAGCATCTGTATGATCGTGCCCTTCTTTGCAGCCTCTTCTATATCAAACAGGGTCTTGCCGGGCACCCATCCGTCCTTGACGGCACGGTCCCAATCGTCCTTAAATTCCTTGGCCTGCCCTACAATAACATTGATACCGTTGTCCCTCATATTCATAGACTGTCCGGGCCCCTGCACGCCATAACCTATAACTGCAACAACCTCGTCCTTGAGGACCTGCCTTGCCTTATCCAGTGAAAACTCCTCTACTGTTATCACGTCTTCAACAACACCGCCGAAATTAATCTTTGCCATATTTGCTCCTCCTTGATAAACTTAAATTAAAGTTTTATTTTTGCTTGCTGTCTTATTGATATCATTTCACTTCTTTTCACGGGCCAATGCAACAGAACCTGTTTTTGCTATCTCCTTTATGCCCATGGGCCTAAGCAGTTCTAAAAAGGCAGCAATCTTGTCTTCATCTCCTGTAATCTCCATGGTGTAGTACTCAGCCCCAACATCAACAACCCTGGAGCGAAATATATCTACCATCCTTAATATCTCCGCCCTGTGTTCAGGCCTTGCCCTCACCTTTATCAGTGCGAGCTCGCGCTGAACAAAGGGCATGCCCTTGAAATCCAGCACCTTAATAACATTCATAAGCTTATTCAACTGCTTTTTTATCTGCTCAAGGATGTTGACGTCTTCCCTCGTTACAATTGTAACGCGTGAAACCTTGGGTTCTGTTGTCTCGGCAACAGACAGGCTCTCTATATTGAATCCGCGACCGCTGAAGAGCCCGGCAATGCGGGTAAGAACACCCGGCTCATTTTCCACCAGCAGGGAAAGGATGTGTTTTTGATTGTTCTCATTGTTGCTCATGAGTATATCGCTTCTCCTTTTTCTATATTTTATACCAGAAGCATCTCTGTAATGTCAGCGCCCGCAGGAACCATGGGATAGACACCCTCTTCCCTTTCAACCACGAAATCCATTATCACGGGCTTATTAATGGAAAGGGCCTTCTCAATAACCGGAACGACCTCCTCAGGTTTTGTTGCCCTGAGCCCTGCCGCACCGAATGCCTCTGCCAGTTTTACAAAATCAGGCGCATGATCCATCTCTGTGTGTGCATATGACCTTTCATAAAAAAGCTCCTGCCACTGGCGCACCATGCCCAGGTAACGATTATTCAGGATGGCTATCTTTACCGGCAGGTTGTACTGAACTGCAGTTGCCATCTCCTGGATGTTCATCTGTATACTGCCGTCTCCTGCGATGTCGATCACAACCCTGTCAGGGAAAGCGACCTGGGCGCCGATGGCGGCGGGGAATCCAAAACCCATACACCCCAGTCCGCCGGATGTGATAAAGGTATTCGGTTTATCAAAACGGTAATACTGCGCCGACCACATCTGGTTCTGACCTACTTCCGTCGATATTATAGCTTCACCCTTCGTCAGTTCCCATATCTTCTCTATAACAAACTGCGGCTTAATAATATCTTTCTGGGTATAGGTCAGAGGCCTTGTCTCCTTCCATTTCATGACCTGATCCAGCCATGGCTCCCGATGCCCGCTGATATCCTTCTTTGGCTCATCCTTAAGAAGCTTGTTCAGCCTTTCAAGGGTCACCCTGCAGTCACCTACCACCGGAGTATCCACCGGGATATTCTTGCTGATGGATGTGGGATCAATATCTATATGCACTATTTTTGCATTTGAAGCGAATGTGCTGGTCTTGCCCGTCACCCTGTCATCAAAGCGCACACCTATCCCTATAAGAAGATCACATTCAGATGAGGACATATTCGCGCAGTATGTCCCGTGCATGCCTATCATGCCCAGCCATAAGGGATCAGAGGCAGGAAAGGCGCCGAGCCCCATCAAGGTCGATGTTACAGGCGCCTTTATGACATGCGCGAATTTTTTGAGTTCTCCGGAGGCCCCCGAAAGGATAACCCCTCCCCCCGCAAATACAAGGGGTTTTCTGGATTTCTTGATAAGGGATATAACCCTGTCAAGCTGCTTCATATTCGGTTCATAGGTCGGGTTATACGCCCTGAGCCGGACTTCATTTATTGGTTTATACTCGGTGGAAGAACGCATCATGTCCTTCGGCAGGTCAATCAGTACGGGACCAGGCCTGCCTGAACGCGCGATATAAAAGGCCTCCTTGATCGTCCTTGCAAGGTTTTCAACATTCTTGACAAGATAATTGTGTTTTGTGCACGGACGCGTAATGCCCACTATATCCACTTCCTGGAATGCGTCATTGCCGATCAGGTTTGTGTTAACCTGGCCCGTGAACACCACAATAGGGATAGAGTCCATATAGGCGGACGCGATCCCCGTTACGGTATTTGTAGCACCGGGTCCTGATGTCACAAGGCAAACCCCCACCTTTCCGGATGCACGCGCGTAGCCGTCGGCAGCATGCACTGCGCCCTGTTCATGACGCACAAGTATGTGTTTTATATCCGTCTTAACCAGCTCATCGTATGTATCCAGCACAGCTCCGCCGGGGTAGCCGAAGATGGTATCAACGCCTTCCTCATGCAGCACCTTCATTAATATTTCAGTTCCTTTAAGTTTAGTAATGGCAAACACCCCCTTTTGATAAGAGAAAAAGCCGCCAGCTTTCAGCCGTAAGCAAAATATTATTCCTGTTTTTTTATGTACTCAACAAGCCCGCCTGCCTGAATTACACCCCTCATGAAATCAGGGACAGGTTTAGCCTGAAATTTTTCCCCTTTTGTTTTATTGACTATCTCGCCCGTAACAAGATCCGCCGACACCTGATCGTTTTCCTCTATAGACTCAACCGCTTCCTTTGATTCAAGAATCGGGAGCCCGATATTGAATGAATTTCTGTAAAAAATCCTCGCAAAGCTCTTCGCAATAATAACACTTATCCCAGCTTCCTTTATGGCCAGGGGCGCGTGCTCCCTGGATGATCCGCAACCGAAATTGCTCCCCCCGACAAGGATGTCCCCCTTTCGTACATCCTTGCTGAAATCCGGTCTGAGATCGGCAAAGGCGCTGGAAGCAAGTATTTTCTTGTCGGACACATTCAGAAACCTGGCAGGTATAATAACATCTGTATCAATATTATCGCCGAATTTCCAGACTTTTCCTTCTATGGTCATTTATTATTCCTCCGAAATATCTATATTTCCTCCGGCAACCCTATCCTGCCCAGGACTGCCGACGCGGCAGCCACGGCCGGGCTTACGAGATAAACCTCGCTCTTGGGATCACCCATCCTTCCTATAAAATTCCTGTTGCTTGTTGAGGCACACCTCTCCCCTTCGGCAAGTATGCCCATATGCCCGCCCAGGCAAGGCCCGCAGGTAGGCGGACCTATTGTGGCCCCCGCATCCAGAAAGGCATCAATGATGCCTTCTCTTATGGCCTCCTTGTAAATCAGCTGGGAACCGGGGATTACAATCACCCTGACGCCCTTTGCAACGGATTTCCCCTTCATCAGGCCTGCCGCAATCCTCAGGTCTTCCAGTCTGCCGTTGGTGCATGAACCGATGAATACCTGGTCGATCTTTACATCCTTTCCCTCTGAAACAGGCCGCACATTGTCAGGCGAATGGGGAAAGGCTACCTGGGGCTGAATCTTTGAGACATCAATATGTATCTCCCTTTCATATTTCGCATCCGGATCAGGCTTTATCACAAGGGGTTTTCTCGTTGATCTTTCCTTTACGTAATTAAGTGTGATTTCATCAGCCTCAAAAACACCGTTCTTGGCCCCGCATTCAATGGCCATGTTGGACATGGTCATCCTCTGGTCAATAGTAAGTTTCTTTACAGCCGATCCCATAAATTCAATGGCGCAGTAATTGGCGCCTTCTACGCCCATTACCCCCAGAAGATAAAGAATAAGATCCTTGCCGCATACCCAGGGATTAAATGCACCTTCAAATATGACCTTTATGGTCGGAGGGACCTTGAGCCATACCCTGCCCGTAGCCATGATTACGCCCAGATCCGTACTGCCAACGCCCGTGGAAAAGGCCCCGAGGGCGCCGTATGTGCACGTATGGCTGTCGGCGCCTATGACAAGGTCGCCCGGAATAACCAGCCCTTTTTCCGGAAGTATCACATGCTCCACCCCCATTTGCCCTACCTCGAAATAATTCTTTATACCGTACTTTGCGGCAAATTCCCTCATCATTTTGGCCTGGCGGGCGGATGGGATATCCTTGTTGGGCACAAAATGATCAGGTACAAGGGCTATCTTATCCCTGTTAAATACGTTTTCTTTGCCTATCTCCTCAAAGACCTTGATGGCCAGGGGAGCAGTTACGTCATTTGCCAACGCCATATCAACATCAGCCTGCAATATGTCACCCGGTCTTACAACATCATTTCCCGAGTGAGCTGCCAAGATCTTTTCAGTAATCGTCATTCCCATAATCTGTTTCCTTTCAAATTTACTATATTCTCTCCTGTGCGTTAATAGTTGGGTTCCTTTTCAGGTACTCCAGACGGTTAAGGCCGTTGATATATGCCTTTGCCGCTGCGGTAATTATATCGGGGTCTGTGCCTTTGCCCATCGCTATTGTGCTGTTCTCCTGAAGGCGGACAGTAACCTCGCCCTGGGCGTCCATACCGCCTGTTATTGAGTTGACCGAAAATCTCAGGAGTCTTGATCCGGTCCCTGTCATCTTTGCAATAGTATTATAGGTCGCATCCACAGGACCGGCCCCGAAACCGGAACTCTGCACCTCGTTTCCGTCGATTTTAAGTATCACCGT
>JAFGIC010000456.1 GCA_016929815.1 Deltaproteobacteria bacterium | reverse complement strand
TGCTAACCGTTTCCATTTATTCCCTCCTCACAAGGTATGAATGGCAGCGTATTATGAAAGTCGTGATACATAGCCTATTTTATAGACAAAACAGCGGGATAAATCAATAAAATTGGGCATCCCACGAAGTACAGCGCCCTCTCTTTCCCATTGAATTTTTAAAAGGATTTTTTCCCCGCCTTTATGCCCAGTTTTTTCATTCGATGTCTGAGTGTGCTCGGGTTTAATCCCAGAAGCTCTGCTGCTCCGCCAGGCCCATGGACCCTTCCGTTTGTCATTTTAAGTGCCTGCCTGATGTGTCTTGAATTGACGTCGTCAAGCTTCTGGAATTCATTTGGTTGAATCGCTTCATGCTCCATGATCCCTTTCGCCCCTGACCAGACGACGTCTTCAAATCTTATCAGACCGCCCCTATTTAAAATCAGCGCCCGTTCGATGACGTTTTCAAGCTCCCTGACATTGCCAGGCCAGGGGTAGGCCTTGAGTATATCCATTGAGCCCCTCTCAAGTTTATGGGGTCCCGGTATCTGCAGTTCTCTGGATTTTTTTTCAATAAAATGATTGACAAGGGCCGGGATATCCTCCCTCCTATCCCTCAGAGGAGGAATAAAAACAGGAAAGACATTGAGCCTGAACCTGAGGTCGGCGCGGAATGAACCTTTCCTGACCATTTCTTCAAGGTTTTGATGAGTCGCAGCGATTATACGGATATCCACCTTTATCTGGCTGTCCCCCCCGACGCGTATTATCTCTTTTTCCTGCAGTACCCTCAGCATCCTCACCTGGGCAGGCAGCGGCAGCTCTGCCACCTCGTCAAGAAAGATGGTGCCACCGTCTGCGCGTTCAAAACATCCGCGTTTCCGGCTGATAGCGCCCGTGAAGGCGCCCTTTTCATGACCGAAGAGTTCGCTGTCTATAAGGGTCTCGGGTATGGCCCCGCAGTTGACCTGTATAAAAGGCCCTTTGCTTCGCCTGGACATCCTGTGTATTGAATTTGCGATAACCTCCTTGCCTACACCGGTTTCTCCATGCAGCAATACGGGGCTGTCCAACGGTGCTACCTCCCTTGCCATCTCGATAACCCTCTTAAGCCCCATATCGGCGCCTATTATAATGTTATCTGTTGATTGCAACAGCCTCCTCTGGAGGGCCTTGAGGTCGTCGGTCAGGATGTCCTTAAGCCGTATGACCTCATCATATCTGAGCGCGTTTGAGAGGGCGATGGAAAAAGGTTCCCTTAACATGGACAATATCCGCAGATGTTCCTCTGAGTAGCGGTTTGTCCCCTTTGCAAAAAGGGTGAGGTTTCCCAGGTGTTCATCCCTTATAAAGAGCTGCATCAGGAGCGCTGAGTGATCCTCCCATAATCCGGTCTTTTTAACCACGGTCTTTTTAATGGGTATGAACTCGAAGGGGTCGAGGATCAGGGATGGCATGTACTTATGGCTGTCGATGATCTTCCTGCCCCTGTCATCAAGGGATATGACTAAGTTGACCCGCTTTGCCTTTTCTGCCGTGACAATAGCGATCAGTTTTAAAAGCCCCAGTTCCTTGTCAAGGAGGTTCAGGTGAAAGCAGTCCGCCGGCATGAATGTCCTGAGGTAATTAAGGCAGTCCTGGAGGGCATATTCAAAATTCAGGTTTCCGCAGATGCGCAGTGTGGCCTCGCGGAATATCTCATTTTCGCTTGGGGGCATGATTTTGTCCTATTAGCTGCTTGTTATGCAGACATTTTAAGGTGAAATATTTAAGCGGCCTGCCTGCAGGCGCAGGGCGCAAGGCTCAAGGAATAATTTGAAATTTCAAATTCGAGATTTGAAATCTTTTTACTTTCCACCCTACGCCTGGTGCCTTGAGCCCTGGACCTTGCTTTATTGTCACATGCGATAATTTTATATTAAACTGTCATATGCAGCAAGTCA
This sequence comes from Deltaproteobacteria bacterium, assembly GCA_016929815.1. Classification (GTDB taxonomy): domain Bacteria; phylum Desulfobacterota; class DSM-4660; order Desulfatiglandales; family HGW-15; genus JAFGIC01. The sequence continues at coordinate 3,422 of JAFGIC010000456.1, read as the reverse complement.
ATTGTCGTATATGACATATACTGAATAATTTAAAATGTATCTATATGATATTATTTGATATTTCAGGCGGCATATATTTTGCTGCATCTCAGATGGAAAAACAGGGTTTTTAAGGTTTAATGATTATTTTCTTAAACTTGACATATTTATTTCACCCTGAGAATATGCGGTCGTCAAGGGAACAGGATTAAGTCCGGTTGGAATTTTGCATGGGCCAGTCGTTTAATCTGTGAGGCATAGGGCCTCCATGCCATATAGCGCAATCTTATTTCCTTGCAAAATCCCGACCGGGCATTAGTGAAGCGAAATAAATATTGAGAGGAATTTTTACATGGATTTTCAACTGACAAAAGAACAGCAGGATATTAAAAAGGCCGCGCGTGAATTCGCCCTTGGCGAATTCACTGACGTGGCCAGGGAATATGACCTTAACGAGACTATACCATTAGATATTATCAGGAAGGCAAAGGAACTGGGGCTGGTAGGGTCTTATATACCGGAGGAATATGGCGGGCCGGGTTTCGGATTCCTGGAGTGGGCAATGATAATGGAGGAATTCTGGCGGGTTGACCCGGGCATAGGCCAGCAATTGAGCGCCGTTGCCTTCGGCTCGGAGGAGATCCTGCTTTTCGGCACAGAGGAACAAAAAAAGAAATGGCTTCCCAGGCTCTTTGAAAGCGACGCCATAATGGGCTTTGGAATAACAGAGCCTGATGCGGGCAGCGACACCGCCTCGGCATCTACCACAGCAGTGCTTGAGGGGGATGAGTATGTAATAAACGGATCAAAGATAATGATATCAAACGGCAATATCGGCGAGTTTCTTTTGGTCTATTGCCTGACTGATCCTGCTGCCAGGTCAAAGACCGGGCGCCATAGCATAATTATTGTTGAGACGAACCGGGAGGGATATCAGGCTGAACCCATGCATGGAAAGATGGGTGTAAGGGCATCCGATACGGCCTCCGTCTATTTTAATAACGTGCGCGTACCAAAGGAAAACCTTGTGGGGACACAGGGCAACGGCTTTATTCAGCTCATGAAATTTTTCGATCATTCCAGGACCTATGTGGCCGGTCACGGGGTAGGTCTTGCCCAGGGGGCCCTTGAGATGGCCGTCAAATATGTCAAGGCAAGAAAGGCCTTCGGCAAAACAATAGCTTCTTTCCAGGGTACTCAGTTCAGGATTGCGGATATGGCGACCAAGATAGAAACGGCCCGCAATACCGTGTATAAGGCGGCTTGGCTTGTGGATCAAGGAAGACCTGATCCTATGGTTACCGGAATCGCGAAACTTTATGCGAGCCGTATTGCGGTGGAGGTGGTTGACGAGGCACTTCAACTCCATGGCGGTTATGGGTATTTTGACGATACCGATATACAGAGATTTTACAGGGCGGCCAAGGTGCTTGAGATCTATGAGGGCGCCAAGGAGATCGAAAAGATGGTTATCGCAAGGGAAATGATGGGAAAGGTATAACAATTTAAAGGAGATTTAATATGCCGGTAGGAACATACGACGCCTATGTAGAGCGTCTTAAAAAGATGAAACCGAATATATACCTTCACGGAAAGAAGGTTGACAGGACGGGCGATTATATGAAAGGCGGGCTCTTTGTAATAAAGGAGACCTATGACTGCGCAAATGACCCCAAATACGAGGACGTCTGCACGGCCACATCCCACCTCACAGGTGAAAAGATCAACCGTTTCTGCAATATAAATACATCGAAGGAAGACCTGCTTAAAAAGCAGCTCATGACAAAGCTGACATGCCACAGGGTCGGCGGGTGCATCCAGCGCTGCATGGGGACTGATGCGCTTAACGCACTTGCAGTAGTAACATATGACTGCGACCATGCCACTGGGACAAAATACCATGAGAGGTTCAACAAATTTCTTAAGTATTTTCAGGAAAACGATCTAGTGGGTAACTGTGCACAGACGGATGTAAAGGGCGTCCGTGGTCTTCGCCCCAAAGAGCAGCCCGATCCTGACCAGTATCTGCGCATCGTTGAGGTCAGGGAAGACGGGATCATCGTGAGAGGGGCAAAGGTGTGCAACTCCATTGCGCCCTATGCGGATGAGATTGTTGCGCTTCCTTCCCGCCTGATTGGGCCTGATGAGGCCGCCTACGCAGTGGCCTTTTCACTGCCGGGCGACTGGGACGGGATTAAGATCATGGCGCTCCCGGGCGGGCACCCCAGGAGGAAAAAACTCCTCTCTCCTATAAGCAATGTAGGCGATGTAGAATCGATGACGATCTTTGACGATGTATTTGTCCCCAATGACAGGGTGTTCATGAACGGGCTTGAGAACCCTGATGTAGTCCAGTACGCGGGTTATCTTGCACTCATGTTCGCGCACTTTCACAGACACTCCTACACAGGCTGCAAGGCGGCTGTATCCGAGGTCCTCGCGTCCCAGGCTGCCCTTGTGGCGGATGTAAACGGCATCACAAAGTATCCGCATGTAAGGGAGAAGCTTTCCCACATAATCGGGACGGCTGAACTGGTATATGCGGCAGGAGAGGCAAGCGCCCACAGGGCGACAAAATTCCCGAACGGGTCCTATGTGCCGGATGAGATCCTGACAAACGCGGGCAGAAGGCTTGCGGGACAGGAGATATACAACGAGTATTCCATACTGGCGGACCTTGCGGGCGGCATCAGCGCGTCCCTGCCGACGGAAGAGTCCTATTATGATCCCGAGACAGCGGACCTGGTTGCAAAATACACCAAGAGAAATCCGAAATACTCCGCTGAAGATGCCCATCGCGTATTCAGGATGATGGAGAACAAGCTGTGCTCTCCCTTCTCCGGTGCGGAGATGGTGGCGGGGGTTCATGGCGGAGGTTCGCCCATCATGGAGACAATCACCATGATGTCGCGTTACGACCTGGATCCCCTGAAGGATATAGCAAAATATCTCTGCGGCATAAACAAGGATATCCCCAGGTACGAACGCCCGACCGCTACGCCGAGGGCAATGCTGGAAAAATTTAAAAAGACGGTTAAAAAGTAAACCTGCTTTTCTTAACTAAAACCCCGCGGATCTTCCCGATATTGAGAACATCAGCGGGGTTATCTTTATATGTGAACAACCATTTGTATTAATTTTTTTTGCTGACCGCTCTTGTATGAGACTTCATTCGTTTTCCCGGAACACAGCGCCAGAGGCGCGTTATATTAATAGCATGCGAATTATTCCTTGAATTATAGGCTGAGCTCAGTGGCAGGCTGTCGGAAATTCTTATGCAATAAAAATGGCTTTTTCACTAGAATTTTGATTTTAAGCAGAGATAAAAGGTTTTAACCGGTCAGAGATTCATGTGATATTTATCCAAATATCACAACAGGACGTATGGCTGAGATCATAACAAGGTATCACAAGTCTTTATTAAGGCAGAGATTTAAATCATT
>JAFGIC010000455.1 GCA_016929815.1 Deltaproteobacteria bacterium | reverse complement strand
TCATTCGAAAAAAAAGAGTATATCTTTTTTAATGGAGAGGTGTTTTTTCTCTTGACACAACCCTTTAATGGGTGACACTGCTGCTTTTTGCAATAGCCATAAATCGACCCATCAATCAGCAGATTTTTATTAAAATTCCAGTCTTCATGCCCAAAGCCGTTGTCCTGAGCATATTCGCCTTCTCCAGATGGCCCTATCCTCCCGGGAGATGGTCTTGTCCATTGAAAATGATTTTGGATTATCCTTTGGAATAAATATATCATCGCGACTACACTATGTGAGCATAACAAGATATTATCTGGACGGAATCGTCCAGATAATAACGTTAATTGTGGTGTTATCTATAAAAGCAGAAACCATGCCATAAAATTAGAAATCCAAAGTGTTATTAACATATCGCCTATGGCGCTATGTGCCGGTAAAACAAGTGACGTTTTACAAGAGCCGTAAGCAAAATCTGAAAATCAATTATCCCACCGCCCCGTAAAAGTCAGCGGGATCTTCACTTCGCTGCGACAAGCAGACGGGGCGTGAAAAGGAAAACTGACTTAAGCCCCCTCACCCTAACCTTCTCCCATAAAGGGAGAGGGGATTTATGGAATCCCCACCACTGAATGTCCTCCAAAACCTTAAAGACAAGAATCAAAATGATATGCAAAGGAAACAGGCGTTTAATCTGTTTCCATTATTTATGAATTAAAAGACCGTGATCTTGATAAGATAGCGGGATGTTGAGACAAATGGGGGAAGATGTCAAGAATAAAAAGACGGAGGTCAGAAGTCTGAGGTCAGAAAACAGACATAAACTCCGAATATTCAACATCCGGCATCGAATTAAAAATAGAAAAATTAATGGAAAGACGGGGAGAAGACTCTATATTACCTCCGCCTCGGCAATTAATCTCTTAAACAGTGGTTTTATACCCAGTTTTGCTGCCCATTCTTCCAGATAGTCCATATCGAGTTTTTCATGCTGCACCTCATAGACCCTCAGGGCGTCAACAAACTGTTTTTCACTGCCGCCGGAAAGGTGTGCCCACCTCAACTTTGCCAAAATTGTATCTTCAGGACTTGAAATCAGCATTTCAGTTCCCATGAACGATTCGCGCTGCCTGCGGGAAAAACGTGATCGGTCAAAAGGTTCATCCGTCAACATCCAAAAATCAACCTTGTCGCCGGTTTTCAGATCGATCATATTGACCATGCCGTTTCTGCTTATCGCATCAACAAATGCCTGTTCATCAATATAGAAATCGGATGAAGGAAAGTGATTCGTTAATTCATGGACCTTGTTTTTTTGTATGGCAATGAGGATGTCGAGATCATGAGTGGAACGTGGCTCTCCCTGAAGGCTTGAAACCACGGAACCGGTTATCATGTATTGTATGCCGTTATGTTCAAGCGCCAGAATAACCTTTTTTAATAATTCCTGTTGTGACATTTATCAAGGCGCTCCAGAAGTATTTTTTGAAACTCATCATCACGAAGGTGCGGGAACCTTCTGTGAAGTCCCTGCAGAAAAAGCTGTTTGGAAAAATCAGACAGTTGAAAGGACTTCATCAGCCTCTGTTCAGATGACATCTGTCGAAGGATCTTGATGTATAGCCTATGATTCGGACGTTTTTTGAGGTCCATATTCTTCCTGCATCCCTTTACATAGATTTTTAAATCAAAAAACTATTTTAGACAAGATTATTTTTTTTACAGAAAGGGCAGCTTTCAGCAAACTGAATGATATTCAGGAATAAGACATGAATAGGGGCATGGTCGGATTATTTGTTTTGAGTGTCAAGGATAAAAAATAGAGATCAGATATCTGAGGCCAGAGGTCAGATTAAGGATGAAACGGTGAGGGGGGGCACGACGTCGCTCTACGTGCGATGGCGCGGCAAGCAATTGACAGTATAAAGATGATCCTGCTCCGGAGGGACTGATTTCTTGTATGAGACTTCATTTTTTTTACCGGGACATAGCGCCAGAGGCGCGATATATTAATAGCATATGAATTGCAATTAAATATTAGCTCCAGAGGATCGGCATAAAATATAATGCATATCGAATGTATATTTAACATGCCGCTCCTCCGGAGCTAAAAATCTATCTCTTTAACAAAGCTATTAACATTTCGCTGCTCCGCAGCTAAAATCCGATTTAAAAGTCTCATTGCCGATTAAACTGGCCGCGCAGCGGCAAGCGGCTAAGCTTATATCTGACCGTTGATTTCTTACACTTGTTCCCTGTTGAGTAGATATCTCTTTAGCTCCAGTCCGCCGCTGAAACCGCCGAGACCGTTTGCGGCTACTACCCTGTGGCAGGGGAATATCAGGGGCAGGGGATTCCGATGCATGACCTGTCCTATGGCCCGCGCACCCCCGGGACAGCCTGCCATGGCCGCTACCTCGCCGTAGGTCATTGTCTTTCCAGGGGGGATCCTGACGATGCCTTTCCAGACTTTTATCTGAAAGGGCGTGTGGTTGACATCCAGTTTAAGCCTGCTTGAGACATCTCTCCCTGCAAGGGCTGCATCAACGGCCTCTATCATGTAATAGTTTGACTTCTTGTCTTCAATCAGTATTGCATCCGGGAAGATCTTTTTAAAATAGTCCGGACAATCAGGGCCGTTATCCAGGGCCAGCCCCACACGTGCCGCACCCTTTTCCGATGAAGCAAGGTATATGCACAGTCTGCCTCTCTTTATCATGCAGCAGCGGATCTCACGAATTTCTTTCCCTGCCATGTATCTCTTTCCGCCATCCTGTTATTTATGAGATTGAGATTCAGCGTCTTTTCCCTGGTCCACTGAGGGGCCAGGAGTTCCGTAGGGTTCGGGTCGCCTGTTAATCTCTGTATGACCATTTCCGGGGGCAGCAGCTCAATAAAATCAATTAAGGTCTCTATATATTCCTTCCTCTCAAGACATGTGTATTCTCCATTTTCGTACATCTCCGCCAGGGCCGTGCCCTTTGTAACATAGAGGGAATGGATCTTGATGCCGTCAACAGGGAGCGAGGCTACAAAGCGCGCCGTGTCCATCATCATGTCATGGTCCTCTCCGGGGAGTCCTAGTATTACATGCGGGCATATATTTATCCGGTATTCCTTTGTCATATGCACCGCCCTTTCAAAGCATGCTACATCATGCCCCCTGTTAATCCTTGAGAGTGTGGCATCATGGGCCGACTGAAGGCCGTATTCGATCCACACCAGATAATCCTTTTGAAGAGAGCTGAAGAGGTCAAGAATCTCATCATCAATGCAATCCGGTCTTGTGCCTACAGAAAGGCCGACTATGCCCTTGTGTTTCAACGCGGTCTGATACATTTCTCTGAGCTTTGGCGCAGGCGCATAGGTATTGGTGAATGATTGGAAATAGGCTATAAATTTTTTCGCTTTGTATCTCTTTTCCGCGGATTTAATGCCGGCAGTGATCTGTTCCTCAAGCCCGATGCCGTGTTTGATCATTGCGCCCGTCCCTGAACCTAATGGATCGCAGTAAATGCACCCCTTTGAGGAGATGGTCCCGTCCCGGTTTGGACAGCTGAGTCCCGCATCAAGGGATATCTTCTGGACGCGCTCCCCGAAGAGCTCTTTAAGATAGGTATTATAGTCGCGGTATCTTTTTAAAGGCATTGCTTTTTGTCCTTTGTTTGTTGTCTGCGGGCCGTTGCAATTGTATTTTGAGATTCCGGATTGAGTTTTATCAATAAACTCTGCCGGATTTGTTATCTTTTACAACTGACAACCTGCAACAATCAACCCTCAATATTATTTCTTGTCGCCGGTCCTCTTTTTTATTATAAGCTTTATGGGTGTGTGTTTCAGCCCGAATTCCCCCCTCAGTTGGTTAATGATGAATCGATGATAGGAAAAATGGACCGCGTCGGGATAATTTACAAACACGACAAAGGTCGGAGGCCTGATATCAATCTGGGTGGCGTAGAAGAATTTGAGCCTCCTGGATCCCACCATGGGGGGCGGCCGTTTTAGGACCATATCTTCAATAAGACGGTTAACCTCCCCTGTGCCTACCCTGGTGGAGAACTGATCATAGACCATGTCGATTTTATCAAATAGTTTTTTAACATTTTCGCCTGTAAGGGCGGAGAGATTCAGCCTGGGCGCGAAGGATGCAAAATTGAGCTGCCTGTCAACGGCAAGATCAAGCGCCTTTTTCCTCCCGGGCTCGGATTTGATGAGGTCATACTTGTTTATCCCCAATATCAGTCCCCTGTAACGGTCCAGGGCGTATCCACAGATGCGGGCGTCCTGTTCCATGAACCCTTCGCCCGCGTCGAAGAGGATCACGGCGACATGGCAGCGTTCAAGGCTTTTCAGGGCCTTGATCATGGAGAACTTGTCAATACGTTCCTTGACCTTGCTTTTTCTTCTTATGCCGGCAGTGTCTATCAGGAGATATTCCCTGTCATTGCGCCTGAACAGTATATCGACGGAATCCCGGGTTGTGCCCGGGATCTCGCTTACGATCATCCTCTCAAAACCGAGTATGCGGTTTATCAGCGAGGATTTTCCGGCATTTGGCCTGCCGAGGATCGCAACTCGTATCTGACTGTCGTCCCCCGGGGCCGGCTTTTCTTTAGGCAATCCTGCAACGACTTCATCCATCAAGGTCCTGAGACCGTAGCCGTGGGCCCCGGAAACCGGATAAAGCGAATCGGCCCCCAGCCTGTAGAAATCATGGAGCAGATATTCCTTTTCCGGACCGTCAACCTTATTGACCACATAGAATATCTTTTTTTTAAAACGGCGAAGGGCAACCGCCATTTCTTCATCACCCGGCATGAGGCCCTTTTGTCCGTCCATAAGGAAGATGATCCGGTCGGATTCTTCTACGGCCTTTAATACCTGTCTTTTCACGCTTTCGGTCAAACGGTCTTCATTTTCATCATCAAAACCGCCCGTATCCACAAGGGTAAAGGGGGTCTCGTCCCATGATACCGGGGCGTAAAGGCTGTCCCTGGTAATGCCCGGACAGTCGTCAACCAGGGAATCCTTTGACCTTGAAAGGCGATTGAAGAGGGTTGATTTGCCCACATTAGGACACCCTACTATAGCCACAATGTATGTCATTTCTGTCATTATCTCTGTATTATCGGAAATATCTAGTCAGGATTGTGCCGGAAGATTATCATTGATAGTCCGGTTAAGCTCCATTAATTTAACCGGTTTTTGAATGAGGGTCAAGGCAATGCCTTCTTCTATTGTCCGTCGAGCCCTGGAATCGCTGGGATTGCCTGTAAGCATAAGTATCCTCGCATTCGGATCGAATGATTTGATCTTGTAGGATGACTCATAGCCGTCCATGACCGGCATCTCTACATCCATCACTACTATATCCGGCATAAAGGCTTTATATTTTTCAAAGGCCTCACTGCCGTTATTGGCGGATTCTACGCAGTAATCCCCGAATATCATCAGGGATTCCACTATTAATTCGGAGAGGCTTTTTTCATCGTCAACAATGAGGACTTTTTTTTTGGTCATCTCGATAGTTTCCAGCGGTATTCACCGATTCATTTTTTTACAATAAAGGATATTATCCTTTTCAGTTTTATTCAAGTATAAATTGAGGCCATAAAGCAGGATTATTTTGTCTTGACTAAGGGTGTCAATGCGGATAAATCTTTTAAGGTCAATGGGGTATGCAGTCCTTTCAGGGGTTCAGCCGACGTATGACAAAGCTGATTGAAGGGATATCATCAATTATCCTTATTTGGTAGGACAAAAAATATCATTATGCCTGCAAAATTTATTATAGTGACCGGGGGCGTGCTCTCGGGTCTGGGAAAAGGGATTGCAGCCGCATCAATCGGTCATCTGCTGTCATCAAAACTCAAAATAGTGCCCATCAAATGTGACGGATACCTTAATGTGGATCCGGGGACTATGAATCCATATGAACACGGAGAGGTCTTTGTACTTGACGACGGCGGGGAAGTGGACATGGATTTTGGACACTATGAACGGTTTCTAGGGGTAAACTGCAAATCAAAGTGGAACCTCACCATGGGAAAGGTGTTTGACATGGTGAGGCAGAAGGAGAGGAAAGGCGACTATCTGGGGAAGACAGTCCAGTACATCCCCCATGTCACGGATGTAATAAAGAATCATATCTTTGATGTGGCCAGGGAAGAATCCGCGGACCTCGTGATCGTCGAGATAGGCGGCACGGTGGGTGACATTGAGAATGAATTGTTTCTTGAGTCAATGAGACAGATGAAGGAGGATATAGGCAGGGGTAATATTGTTTACATCCATCTCACCTACGTTCCTATTCCCTATGGCGTCAATGAACAGAAATCCAAGCCCACCCAGCAGAGCGTTAACCTGCTGAAGCAGAGGGGCATTTTCCCTGATATTATCATAGGGAGATGTCAGGAATATCTTACAAAGGAGATCAAGGCAAAGATATCGAGTTTCTGTGACGTTGATCCTGAGGCTGTTATTACAGGGCTTGATGTGGAGGATATCTATGAGATCCCCGTTGTTTTTGAAGAGGAGGGCCTGCCCGGCATCCTGCACAAAAAACTGAACATATACAGTCCTCCGGACCTGAGAAAATGGAAGCAGTTGATTCACAATCTTCAGAATCCCCAAAGAGAGATAACTGTTGCCATGTGCGGCAAATACACTAGACTTGAGGACTCCTATGCCTCTATCATAGAGTCCTTTAACCACTGTTCGGCCCATTTGAGCTGCAAGGTGAATCTGAAATGGGTGGAGACGACAGACCTCTGCGACATGTCTTTAATGGATGGAGTAAACGGCATAGTTGTCCCGGGGGGATTCGGTGCAAGGGGAACGGAAGGCAAGATAGATGTTATACGCCATGCAAGAGAGAACAATATTCCTTTTCTGGGCCTCTGCCTCGGTCTTCAACTGGCTGTAATAGAATTTGCGCGCAACGTATGCGGGCTCAAGGGCGCCAATTCGACGGAGTTCGATCCGGAAACTCCCTATCCTGTCATTGATATACTCCCGGAGCAGAAAAATGTGAAGGAGAAAGGCGGGACAATGAGGCTCGGGGCCTATCCGGCGGTACTGAAGGAAGGTTCAATGGTCAGGTCCCTTTATGGGGAAAAGGAGGCGTCGGAGAGACACCGGCACAGGTATGAGGTCAATCCTGAGTACCACAGCATCCTGGCTGAAAAGGGGCTGATTTTTTCCGGCGCCTCCCGGGACGGCAGGCTTGTGGAATTCATTGAGCTGCCCCGGATGAAATATTTTGCGGCAACCCAGGCTCATCCTGAACTGAAATCCAGGATGGAACACCCGTCTCCACTTTTTTACGGTTTTATAAAGGCATGTCTTGAATAACGGCAGGGATAAATGGACAAAAGATACAGCGTAATTTTTTTCAACCTGCTTAAAGACAAGGATGAATTTAAACATAGGATGTTAAGGTTGGGCGTATCGGGAGAGGTCTCGGAAGAGATAATAAAAAAGGCGCCTGTGATTCTTAAAAAAAATCTGTCGCTGAGGGATGCAAGGATATATTCGGACGCCATTTTTGAGGCCGGGGCAAGGGCCGCCATACAAGCTGAAGATCATGCTGATGAAGACACCAATAAAGATGCCTCATCCGTAATTGTAGGCATGAAGGATTTTATCATGTGCCCTCAGTGCGGGCATAAACAGGTAAGGTCCGAGGCATGCATCAAATGCGGATTCGTTTTTAAAAAAGGATAGACTATGGAAGATTTCAAAAGGCGGCTGGCTGATGTCCTCGCTGAGACAGGGGCGCTTTTTTTTGATAAAGGGCTTATACTGAAGGACGGTCGGCCCACGCCCTACTTTGTGAATTTCGGTATGTTCAGGACAGGACGTCTCAGCATGGAACTCGGGTCCTTTTTCGCGGATATGATTGCGGCAAGAGGACTGGCTGATAAAACGGATATTATACTAGGGCCTTCATATAAGGGAAGTGCTATTGCGCTTGCAACCTGCATTGCCCTTTATACACGGTACGGACGCGACCTCTTTTTTGACTACGACCGCAAGGAAGAAAAGACCCACGGCGAGGGCAGCAAAAAAGGCAGTCTTATGGTCAACAGGACGCTGTTTGACGGCTGCCGCGTTTTTATCGTGGATGATGTTGCCACATCCATGGGGACTAAACATGAACTCCTCGAGAGGCTGAGGGCAGAATCGGAGATCGACAGGATCGCGGTCAATGTGACAGGGATAGGGATAGCAGTGGACAGGGAACAGACCGGAGCGGTTTACGATGAAAAGGGCAGGGTGATCGCCGGTCAAAGAGGGGAGAACGCCATTGAGGAGTTTGTTGCCGGGACCGGGATACCGGTTTATCCTGTGGCGGGGATAAGAGAGATCATGGAGTATCTTTACAGCTCAAAGGTACCTGTGTTGATTTGCGGGAAACGCGGACCCATTGATGAAGAGACAAAGGCAGCGTTTGATGAATATTTAAAGACCTACGGAAGCGAAAGACCATGAAGAGCCCGGATCCCTTTATAAATGCCTACTATGAGTTCAGAGAGTCGGTGGATTTCAGCAGGAACGGCATACTGCCGGATAAGGAGAACATGATTTCATATCTTCTGATGGGAGTCCCCCGTGTCCCCGCGGATGAGAGCAAAGAGCCAGGATCATCCATTGAGGCAATATACCAGAGGGTTCTGATCCTTAAGGCCGTCTTTACCGAGCTGAACCATGATGCGGATGAAGAGTTCCTGGACAGGGGGCTTGAGATCTATGATATGGCCGCTGAGACAGCAAAGGTATTGCTGTCGGATGCGGAGGAATAGGGCTGTTTATATGTATAAATCTGGATTTCAGCAGACATCTACTGTTAGATTTTATTTTCAATGTCTTTATCCCTACAACGATACTTAGCTAATTAATTACTTGACATAAACGCCTGACTGTGATACTTGTTACGTAAAACAAGATCAGGAGGAAGGCCGTGATACCAGAAAACCGTTTCCATAATAACAGCTTTTCCATTCCGAAACTGTTGATTGAAAAAGAAGATATTAACCTTTTCATCGAAGAATTTAAAGGATTTCATGCTCAGTTTGCTGATTGTTTTTCGAGAGAAGAGCCAAGAGAGAATTTTTATCAGTACATGGCTGGACAGATGAGCCAACTGGAGAGAAAATCTATAGAGCCTATCGCGCTGAACGTGGAGAATGCCAAGGTAAGAGCGATGCAGCATTTTCTCAGTGACATTGAATGGCATGAAGATCTGATCCTTACTCGATATCGTGATATGGTCTCCGAGGACATGGGGGATGAAGATGGAGTTCTTATTTTCGATGAATCGGGCTTCGTCAAGAAAGGGAATGATTCTGTTGGCGTTTTTCGACAATACTGTGGCAGTATCGGTAAGGTAGAGAACTGTCAGGTTGGGGTGTATGCAGCATATGCCTCGCGGCATGGGTATGCCTTTCTGGATTCCCGACTGTTCATCCCTGAGAAATGGTTTGGAGAGGATTACGCGGAACGCAGAAAGAAGTGCAGGCTTCCAGATGAGATTTGCTTTAAGACAAAACCGCAGTTGGCGGTGGAGATGCTGGAGCATATCGTTTGCGAAGGAGCACTTTCTTTCAGATACATAACGGCTGATTCGATTTACGGTAACAGTCCTGAGTTTATAGATGCTGCGGAAAGGGTTCCAGGTGCAATATACTTTGTTGCCCTTCCATCTGATACGTTGTGCTGGATGCAGAATCCGGCCACCATAGAGAAGACCTACAGATACGCAGGAGAACAGAGGACAAAATGGATACTTTCTGAAACAACCGACAAGCCCTCTACCTTTGAAAAGATCGCCAAGGGAACAAACGATTATTTTTGGTATCGCAGGACGGTTTCCGAGGGTGCCAAAGGCCCTATCGCATATGAGTTTATGAAGCGCAGGGTGGTGCTGGCCAAAGACGGAAAGCCTGATCGTACAGTTTGGCTGATTGTCCGCAGGACGATTGGGGAAGCGCATAATTATTCTTACTTTATCTCTAATGCCGGGATATCTACCAGATTGAAAACCTTTGTGTGGATATCCGGGGTTCGTTGGGCTATTGAGCAATGTTTTGAGGAAGCCAAATCGGATTTGGGGATGGATCATTATGAGGTCAGGAAATTTCCAGGGTGGCGACATCATATGATCACCTGCATGCTGGCTCATTTTTTCTTGTGGCATATGAGAATCAAGTTGGGGAAAAAAAGCGCCAGCTATTACGCTGTCGCAGCTTAAATTGCTTATCAGTGCGGTATTGCCTATGAGAAAATTTGATCTTGCCAATCTCATTGATCTTGTTTCTTGGATACAGACGAATAATCATAGGGCGTATCTTTCTCATCGAAAACGAAAACTTGCCGCCCTTATGAATTTTGAATTATATGTATCGTTGTAGGGTTAATTAATAAATATAAATCAGGCTGTCGCTTTATGCTGCGGGTAATTGAACCCTAATAGCTTAATTTGATAATTTCTATCCGTAAATCATGATCAAGGGGGCCATTATTATGAAACTGAAAGACAAGGTTGCAGTTATTACAGGAGCTGGACGCGGTCTCGGACGCGCCATTGCAATCGCAATGGCCAGGGAAGGGGCAAATGTTGCCGTCATGAGCAGAACACTGAACGAATTGAATGCAGTTGAAGAGGAGATCGCCTCCGCAGGAGGAAGGGCATTTGTTTTTAAAGGAGACATATCAAGGCAAAACGATGTGGGCCGCATGGTAGCCCAGACCACAGCCATTTTCAAAGGAGTGGACATACTTGTGAACAATGCCGCCGTAATCGGTCCCGCCAGATTTATAGAGGACACCGACCCTGAGGCATGGGACAGGACAATAGCGATTAATCTGAACGGGGCTTATTATTGCTGCCATGCCGTTGTTCCCCTGATGATAAACCGGGGAGGAGGAAAGATAATAAGTATCACGTCGGGACTCGGCAAAATGCCCTATCCCAGGTTCTGCGCCTACGGCGTATCCAAGGCAGGAATAATTCAAATAACGAGGTCCCTGTCCGAAGAATTCAAGGAGATGAACATCCAAATCAATGCCATTGATCCGGGCGTTATGGATACCGGCATGCAGGCTGAAGTTCGGGCGCTTGGGCCTGATAAGCTGGGCAAGTCGGTATACGGGCATTTTATGGAAAATAAGGAGCAGGGACTGCTCAAAAAGCCGGCTTTGATTGCAGAACTTGCCGTATTTCTGGCATCGCCAGAAGCGGACAATCTGACAGGATTTTACGGAAGACTTGACGAATACAGGAAATTAGGTTGGAGGGGGTAAGGCATGACAGGGGAAAATGGTTATGACGTGATAATCCTTGGTTCCGGGCCTGCCGGATTGCAGGCGGCCATACATGCGGCCAGGAGAAATGTTGCGGTGATGGTGATAGGCAGAATTCATAAAAGCAGCGCTTTTTCGGCACATCTAGAAAATTACTGTTGTGTCTCAAGCGATCTTGGAATCGAACTCCTTCGTCAGGCGAAAACCATGGCGCAGCAATCGGGAGCGGCGTTCCTTGATGAAGACGCAGTGGATGTATTCCGGGAAGAAGGGTGCTTTCACGTTGTTTCCGAGGGGGGAAGAAGGTTGAATTCCACAGCTATTATTCTTGCTATGGGAATTTTACGGGAAAGACTTGATGTCAAAGGTGAAAATGAATTCAGAAATCGCGGTATAAGCTACTGTGTTGAATGCGATGCCGGGTTTTATAAGGGCGATACAGTGGCAATAATAGGCAACGGCAGTGCTGCGGTTACAGGCGCATTGATGCTGCTGTTCTACGCATCAGAGGTCCATCTGATCTGTGAAAACATGGATGTATCCGGATATCTTATTGAAAAGGTGAAAGGTAGTTCGATGCATATTCATGAAAAACACAAGGCGGTTGAAATCTATGGTGAGAATTTTGTAAAGGGGTTGGAGCTGGACGACGGCACAAGAATAGAGGTCAACGGAGTGTTCATTGAACTGGGAGCCAAGGGCGCAATGGATGTTGCTGCCAACCTCGGTGTGGAAATGGACAATGCCTCAATGACATTCGTCATGACAAACAAAAAGCAGGAAACCAATGTTCAAGGAGTATATGCTGCGGGAGACATCTGCGGCTTACCATGGC
>JAFGIC010000454.1 GCA_016929815.1 Deltaproteobacteria bacterium | reverse complement strand
AAATGCAGCAAGACCATTGCCCCTGTGCCTCATCCTGTGGTAATTAAGATAATTCAAGATGCAACGGATAATAGTTGGCTTGCAAAGGGCAACCAGAGAAGTATAGAGATGAGGTAAATATGGAACACATTATAGAAAAGATATATGGGCTCACACGATATCACGATGAGGTTTCCCCCGATCTTATCAAGGCTAAGGACATCAAACTGGGGCTCCGCAATTCAGATGGCACAGGTGTGGTGGTAGGCATCACTTCCAAGGGTACCGTATCCGGTTTTAAAAGGATACCTCCTGAGGATGGCAAGGGCGCAGTTGTTCAGCCTGCCCGGGGAAAGCTGCTTTATTGCGGGTACGATGCCATTGACCTGGCCGGAAAGATCCAGGATGAAGACCGGTTCGGCTTTGAAGAAGTGGCCTACCTTCTGCTCACAGGTGAGCTCCCAAACTCTATTGACCTGAAGAATTTTACGGAACTGCTCAGTAAGGCAAGGTCGCTTAATAAGGTCGAAAGGGGTATCATCACTCAGGAAGCAGAGAATGAGAACCAGATGTTTGCGCTGCACTCGGTCATATCACATCTGAGCAGGTGCGATCCAAACCCGGTCTCACTGGACCTTAGAGATGTGATCATGACATGCATCAACCTTATCGCCAAGTTCCCCACTGTGGTTGCATACAACTACATGGTGTCCCGCTTCCGTCAGGGTGGAAGACTCTCTATCATCCCTCCTGACCCGGATCTTTCCATAGCGGAAAATTTCCTCTACATGCTCAAAGGCACTAGACCGCATCATGAAGAGGCAATGCTTTTTGACCTGTCTCTTATGCTGCATGCAGAGCACGGAGGAGGAAACAACTCCACCTTCACGGTGCGCACTGTTTCATCCAGCGGTGCCAACACTTATATGGCCATCTGCTCCGGCATTGCTTCCTTAAGCGGACATCTCCATGGAGGTGCCAACGAAGCAGTCATGGGGATGATGAAGGATGTGAAAAAACATGTAAAGAACTGGGAAGATCGCAATCAGGTGAAAATGTATCTCACCAGGATACTCGACGGTAAGGCCCATGACGGTGCAGGTAAAATCTACGGTATAGGCCATGCTGTCTATACGGTATCCGATCCCAGGGCCGAGATCCTTCTGAAGAAGGCTGAGGAGATGGCCGGCAAGACGGAGCTTCAAAAAGAGCTGAACCTCATGAGACTTGTGGCCGAGGTCGGCAGTGAGCTCATCCGCGAACGCAAGGGTCAGATTGTAGCGCCGAATGTAGACTTCTACTCCGGATTTATCTATAAGATGCTTCACATCCCTGTTGATCTTTTCACCCCCATCTTTGCCATGGCAAGGGTAGTCGGCTGGTCTGCGCACCGGATTGAACAGATCATCCAGGCCAAGCTCATACGGCCTGCATACGTGAGTTCGCTGCTCAAGGAATCCGAATACAGACCACTCAACGAGAGAGATTGATCTTTGAAATTATTCTCCTGCGCCGTGGATGTATATTAGCTTCCATTGAAGCAAAACTCCTTAAACTGAAGACAATTCCAACAGTATTTTATTAAATAATTGAATTAAGGTAATCACATTAAGGTACGATTAAAAGAGAATTTTTCATCTTGACAAATAACATAATACGATTTGAGTTAATGGAAGATTAAGCTTTTAAGTGTAGTGTATTTATCAGGAGGCCCGGATATGAAACTCAGAGATATTATGACTACCAATCCGCTGGTTTTATCGAATACGAACACGATCAAAGATGCTGCCACATTGTTTATTAATTACCGGACTGAAGGGGCGCCGGTTGTCGATAGTGAAAATAAATTAATAGGCTTGTTCACCAACCTGCATATAAACCGCGCCGTAAGCAAAAATATGGATAAAAATCTCCCTGTGGAGGTTCTCATGGACAGGGATGTTGTAACAGGTCATCCCGATGATTCGGTTGAAGATTTGGTTTGTTTTAATCAGGGACAAGTGCATGTTCTGGAAAATGGCCGGATAGTTGGCATAATTACAAGAACGGATTTCGCCCGCGCTGTGGCGGAACGCAATGAAAAGATCAGCAGCGAACTTAGCGCTATTATCGATTCGACTCCGTATTTGCTTATTGCTACAGATGAGCAGGGTAGAATAAATGTATTCAACCGTACCTCAGAAAGTATATTGGGCATCAGTGAAAAAAATGTGGAAGGGAAAAATATATCGGAAATCTTTCCTGATATTAATTTTGCTGAAGTAATTCGCAAAGGAAAAGAATCTTCATTACAAAAAGTATTTATTAACGGCAAGCCATATATCGGATTAAACTATCCTATCAAAAAAAACGGAACAATAACCGGCGCTGTGTTCCGCTTCCAGGACATAACAGACCTGGAAAACATCTCAGATGAACTGCAAAACGTTAAGGAATTGAATCAGGACCTGGACGCAATTATTGAATCTTCATACGACGGTATCTGGGTTACTGACGGTAATGGAAATGTGCTGCGGATAAATAAAGCTTATGAGATGATAACGGGATTACCTTGCATGTCATTCTATGGCAGGAACATGACGGACCTTGTCAAAGAAGGATATTTTTCAAAATCGGTAACGCTTTTGGTAATTGAGAATAAATCACAACAAACTATATTACAGGAGACAAAAACAGGAAAGACCCTCCTGGTAACAGGAAACCCTGTATTCGATGAACATCACAATATTACACGGGTTGTTACAAATGTCAGGGATATAACCGAGCTTAAACAATTGATAGAACGGCTGGATGAAAGTCAGAAACTCGCCGCGATTTACCATAACGAGCTCAATGATTTGCGAAGAAAATATATGTCATGTGAAAAAATAATAGGTAACTCATCAAAGCTGCAAATTATACTGGATACCGTATGCCGCCTCGCGCAGGTAAATTCAACTATCCTGATCCTTGGCGAGTCAGGTACCGGGAAGGAGCTCATTGCCGAATATCTTCATGAATACAGCATGCGCGCGAAGATGCCCCTTATTAAAATTAATTGCGGAGCTATTCCGGAAAACCTCATTGAATCCGAGTTGTTCGGATATGAATCCGGCGCTTTTACGGGGGCAAAAAAAGGAGGGAAACCCGGATATTTTGAACTGGCAAATAATGGAACCCTGTTCCTTGATGAGATCGCGGAGATGCCCCTCAACCTGCAGACCAAACTCCTTAGGGTTATGGAGTCGGAAGAAGTCACGCGCATCGGCGGTGAAAAAACTCATAAGATAGATGTACGAATAGTCGCAGCCACTAATAAAAATTTGTATGCTATGGTACATCAGGGGAAATTCCGCGAAGACCTGTACTACCGTCTCAATGTAGTGCCCATCAATATCCCGCCTTTACGCGAGCGCAAAGAAGACATTGTCTACCTGATAGCCCATTTTGTATCTATTTTTAATCGTGTACATAAAATGACCAGGAGGATTGCTCCGGACGTAGTGGATATATGCATGAAATACGACTGGCCGGGAAATGTCAGGGAACTTAAGAACCTGGTCGAACGAATGATGGTTATGGCTGAAAAGGATGTAATAACTAAAGAGGATTTACTGAATTATTTCACGACTGCGGCACATGAAGACATACCACAGATTCTTATTACCTCACTCATGCCGATGAACGACGCTGTTATGAGTGTCGAGAAGCAATTGCTGGAACGGGCTTATTCCTTATGCAGGACGACACGGGAGATGGCCAAAGAGTTGAAGATTGACGCATCCACAGTTGTACGTAAGGCTGCCAAATACGGTATTTCAAATATAAAATGCAAGGTCGTTCAATAATCTGTTGCTAATTGGAAACACTTGTTGTGAAACTGCAATAAAAATCCATCTACACATCCCTTTCCATTAATTAAAAATGAAATGTATGCTGATCACGTCAATAAGTTCCATATTTATTTTCATTGAATGTAACAGCTCAAAAAGTGAGCGGAATATCCCCGCCGCAGGCGGGGATATTGAATTTTTACCACCTAGTTTATGAGGTGATACCATTGAATGCAAAGATATTTGTACAAAGATATTT
>JAFGIC010000453.1 GCA_016929815.1 Deltaproteobacteria bacterium | reverse complement strand
CCTTTGCACCTTTAGTTTGCTCTGGCAACTCGGGCATGTTGTAGGAAGATTTTTTTGAGGCATTAATATTCCTTTTGGTAAAATATTAACAGTATGTTTAAGAAAATAAAAGATGATATGATTAGTGTCAATATATTTATATTGGAATTGAAAATATCGATTATTTATCTGAAAGCATAGCTGTCCACAATAAATTGAATAAGTGATAGGCCCTCAATTCCTAAAAATGGCATTTCGAGCCTTGTAGGTGTTCCTGACAATATTCAACAGAAAATTAAAAGGCCCCTGTAAAAGGGGCCTTAATATCTTTTAAAATCAATAATCAGAATCTTATGAACAATACAGCGCCGTAGGTCCTGGGATTGGTGATTGACATGCCTCCCATGCCATACATGGTTTTCGCGGCATAATTTGTGGCATTTTTGATATAGCTGTTGAAGGTCCATGTGCCGCTTGAATGGCTGAATGTCATGTTACCGTCGACAATATAGTACGACTCCTGATAATTTACAGGGTATTCTGATGGAAGAAAGCTCAGGACATAATGCGTCTTATAGATGAGATCAACATGAGGAACCAGGGTGCCGAAAGACCCCAATACAAAATTATGCTCATAGGAAGAGGTGGCCGTCCACTTCGGTGAAAAGGTCCTCGTCAGCCCTCCGTAATCCAGTCCGTCACCCGCCCAGTAATTACCCCCGCTTGCACTTTTTAGATAACCATTAATCTTACAATCCGTCCATTCTGAATTCAGATACGTAACAGATAGATTCACCTTGTCCCTGCTGCTTATTATATAGTCTGCCGAGACATCCACGCCGATCGTCCTGAAGGCCCCATACTGAAACTGCGTCCATGGGTCTTCATACCCTCCCGGACCAAAGGCATCTATTATGAGTGTGTGTTCTCCATATACGCCGTTTTCATTAAGATCAACAGGATTGCCGTCAGGATCCACGACTTCATCCTCATATACGCCGGTATCGCTCCTCATACCCGAGGCCTGAACCTGCACATTTTGATAATCATAATAATATGCAGCGCCGTTTAGCTGCAGCTTATTGTCCATAAACCTGTTCTTGGCGCCTACTGTATAGGTCTTGGCCCTTTCAGGGGGTATACCTGTCCTGAAGGCGTTCACACGATAGCTGGTTGCATAGTTCGCGTAAAGCATGGAGTTTTCCGCCAGGTCGTATTCAATGCCCAGCTTGTAATCCGGCCTGTTAAACTCCGGGGCATTTGATACCCCGAAGAGACCCCCAACACTCTGCGCCTTGGCATCGCTGTAACGCAACCCGCCATTCCCGCGAAACTTGTCGGTAAAGGGATAGGTTATGTTGACAAATGCGGCCTTTGTATCGTCAGTGACTTCAGAATAACTGTCAGTCACCCTCGAGTCATCTGCTGTGCTTGTCCGGGAGCTCTTGCTCTGGTAATAGTTAATTCCCAATATCCATTTGAAAAGGAAGTCCTCCGATGAGGTCATGCGCGCCTCGACGCCCTTCTGTTCGCTCTCCATTTTAGAATATTGTGTATATGTAAAACCCAGCATCATATCTGTCTGTGTGCCTACATTGTCCGAATCGCTCACGCTGTAATTCGGAACGATTGATAAGGAGCCTATCCCCGTATTCCAATCGATATCACCGGTTATGCTCTTCGTGACCTGATTGCCGGAATAAGCGGCGGCGGCAGAATCTGAAGTGGCGGTCCACGGATCCGTCACCTCGCCGTCTTCAGCCAATGCCTGACCCGGCGGACCCGGTGGACTTGAATACCAGTGCCCGTCCTGGTAATCAAAGGGTATGACGCCGCTTCCAAAAAACCCGGCGTGGATCTTTTTTGACCAGTTGACCGTAACTGTTGCGGAGAAGTCATCGGTCGGCTGATACAATGTCTTGAGGCGCGCTGACTTGTTATCCTCACCTGTCTGATTCGGGCCGGATATATAGGAGTCCCGTTTTTGCATCTGAACGGCAAGACGCATGGCGAGCTTATCAGTTACAATCGGGGCGTTAACCATCCCCTGCGCAGTGAATAGATTGTAATTGCCGTATTCCAGGGAGGCGGATGACGAGTATTTGTCGGTCTTGGGCGCGGCCGTCACCACGTTTACTATGCCTCCTGGCGAGTTGCTTGCATACATGGTGCTCTGGGGACCGTACAGGACCTCCACGCGCTCCACATCAAAGAGGTTCTGCCCGGCGCTGCTCGATCTGTCGTAGGCGCCGTCCAAATTCACGGCAACTACCGGATTGGATATAGTAAGAGAATTGAAAACTCCGTCGGTGTTGGTAAGGCCGCGTATCCCGATCCTCATGCCGTCCTCGGAATAGTTAATTACAACGTTGGAAAGACTCGCAAGGATTTCATCCACATCCATCTTTGCGGTTGCTGCCAGTTCTTCGCCTGATATGACCTCCATGGCGATAGCGACCTTCTGCTGGTTCTCCTCACGCTTCTGGGCTGTTACGGTGATCTCCTCCAGCGTGAATTCTTCACTGCCGGTCTCCTGGGCGAAAACCTGAAGGATACCACCCCAAAAAAGGATGGCCGCAATACTTAATGACAAAATAAACCATTTTTTGCTCATACTTTTACCTCCTTTTACTTATTTTATAATTGTTTTAAGATAAAGGCCTGAAAAAAATTTTATATGTTAGTATCACTTGCTTCCATAATTGTATGCAGACGTTTAATAGGTACACATGTAGAATTTTGAAGAGTTTATGCCGTCATATAACGTCATATAATTTATAAGAAAGGTGAAATCAATAAAGGTAATCTAAACATCCAACAACCAGCAACATCATTGTTTAGGAGACCAGTTTAATCGGGATTAAAACAATCAAGACCTCTGATTCAGGATGGATCGATTAATTCATCATGTCTGATTACCATGGGTCAGCACATGTATATGAGCTTGCCTTGCTAGGACCCCCTGATAAATATTTGGGATAGGCGGGATAAGGGCACAGTGGCATAGTCTTGCTGCTGTCGCTTCTTCCTGTAGCAATAACTGACTTGCCGGGGGCCTTGCCCTTTTCAACCCAGTCCTGGAGCAGGCTGAACTGGTCAAAGGCGCCGGGGATCTCAGTGCTGCCGGTCTCCTTACCGTCCCCGTCCAGAAAGAATTTATTGCCGCCCATGCCATGGCCGCCCTGGGGTGATACATAGAGGCGGGCAGCTTAACCACAAACTTTATGGGCCGCGCAGTCGAGCTTTTGTCAATAGGGGCCATCTCATCGTCAATGGAACAGGATGCCTCGAAACCGTCTGATGCCTCTGTCCACACTGGTTTGTTAAGAGTAACCGCAGAATCCGGCTCGCCTAATATTTTTATCGGAATCGATGTCCCCAGTTTCTCTGATGTGCAATCATATTACCTTGCCTGACGGGACCTGTCCGGATTCGGTTACAACAGCGCGGCGTTGTGAAGCGCATGAAGTCAGGATCAACAAGACAGCCAAAAGCAGCAGACATCCCAATTTATTCTTGCTCATTTGAGATAACATCCTTAAAGCAATTTAAACACATTAATAGTTGCATATGTATCAATTTCTTTTGCATTTTGCTTCTATCGGGCATTAGAACGTGTGAACATCGAAAAAAAATCCCATGCCAGCGTGGCATAATAGTCGGAGTGGGCATGGCCGGCGTTTTCAAATAAAACAAGTTTTGCAATGGGCGTATCAGAACCCTCCTTGTACATATAGCTTACATCGTATTTCAGGTTTCTCGAAGTAAGGACCTCGTGATTACAGGTGGGATAGCCCCAGTATGGATATGATGTATAGTCAGGATTGCTATTGTCTATCTTATTAATTTCCATCAGCAATTTTAAGCCATCCTTCAAAGGTCCCCCTAGTGAAAGGCTCTTATTCCCTCTTTCATCCATTATAACATCGGGATCATCCTCTGTCCCGATAATCATAATAAAAGGCATATCTGTTTTATCTTTTACTGAATTAACATATGCCGTAAAAGCCTCATCATGATAACCTGTAGCCCCCATCGGAGCTATTGCGGCAAATTTGTCAATATTCTTCAACCCTATTATTTCAGTTGCGGCCCCGCCCATGGAGTAACCTGCAAGGTATACCCTGCCCTCATCTATCGGATAGGTCTTCTTCGCATAATCCAGGATTTTCAATACGACCTTCTCACCTTCCGCTGTTAGTCCGGGATAGGCCGGAGAAATCACGATAAAGCCCTTCTCCGCCGCCTTGGCAGTCCAGCCGTTGCTGTCCGCCTGATAGATCGGGTCGTCACCCATGCCATGCAGAGTAATTACAAGGGGCGCCTCGATTTTCCGATTTGCCATAACCCTGTCAGGAACAAAGTCATACCAGGTGGCAATCGTCCCGTCGGGCAGTTGCTCTCTTTTGTGGTCAACCCTTGTGATTCCAAGCTCACTGTAATTTGGCCGCTCCATGAGCACCCACTCAGATTTAATCTTGTTGTTAAGAACAACATTATCCGTAACACACACCCTGGCTGTCCGGTTGAATATCCGTTTCCAGGCATCGGCAATAATGCCTGCATCAAAGGCATCGCCGCCCTTGGCAGTGATGACCTTCTTGAGCTTATAACTGCTGTTTTCAAACACCCCCGGTTTTACCTCGGCATCTGCCCTGTTGACAGCCTTGTAATACATAACAGCGGCCTTATCGGCATTAACCAGGTATGCAGGCAAGGCCGGCCCTTCTTTTATTGATTTGTCAATCTTTCCACCAAAGGTAAGGATGCCTGCTATGCGTTCCGCGTGTTGTGAAAGGATATTATTTACAAAGGCAGCCCCGTCACCCTCGGCAATAACGTACTGCAGGTTGTTGAACACCAGCCTTTCGTACTGCATGGAGGGATATTCATAGACATCCCCACCTGCCAGGTAATACTGAATTTCATAGTATAGTTTAAGATCATCTTTGCTCCATGTATCTCCTGTCACCGGCAGGGGCATTATCACATAGACAGCATCTCTTTCGGCGATATCAATAAGCCCGATTTTTGAAAGGGCCTCCAATGCCTTTTCCCTGGTGTCATAGGGCCTGTCCGGATAGACAAATACTACGGAGTTGAGCATGCGCGACATGTTAAAATCCAGGTTAGGGTGTGATGGGGAGTACAGGTAAAACCTGCTGCCCTCAAACCCTATGTCCGTCATTAGCTCAAAACTCGACCCTTCGGGAATTTTTACAGCCTTTGTGTTTGAAACAAAAAACGGCAACTGTAATATCCGTGTTATAAATCTGACCGGCGCCATCAAAAGATTCCTTATTGAAAACCATTCAACCAAATTGATTTCTACCTTTTCATACGATTTCGTCGGATGGGGATTATAGACTATATTATTGATGTGGAAAATAAAAAAAGGGGCCGTATTATGTTTTAAACGACCCCCCCCTGTTTATCATTTCTTAAGCCAAACTAATATCGGAACTCTTCCACTTAACCGACTATTCATAAGACCTTGGCTGAAGGCCGAATGCCGACAGCTGATAGCTTGAATTTGGAAATTCATATTTT
>JAFGIC010000452.1 GCA_016929815.1 Deltaproteobacteria bacterium | reverse complement strand
GGCATGATAATTGTAATCACTGATTTGTAAAACAGGAGAGAAAATTAACATGAAGGAAATTGATTCTATCCAGAAATTAAAAGAGCTTTCCAATGAATTCCAAAACATGAAAGGGCTCTCTAATCCGACGGATGGTCTTCCGAACTTTTACACGGAAGATTATGGCTGGGGGGAACGCTTCCTGGAACCTATTGAGGAGATTGAAAATATTTACCATAAAAAGGTCAAAGGAAATGACAGCCACAGCACAAAGCATACTTGACAAGGTGCTTAAAAATTTCGGGACCGATCATCTGCTCGGAGCCATTGTATATCTGGATTGCATCCCTGTCAGCAGTGGAGAATACATACAGGCAGGGGATATCCGGTTCGAAGTCCCATGGGATGCCCATATCGCCTTTATTGACCTCGAACCTCAAAGAACCTTCGGACATGATTGCTGTTATCTGGCAATCCGTCGTGACGGCGATGAGGTCATCCGGATAGAGACAAATATGCCGCCATCCATCAGGGATGGAAAATCCTCTTTCCATCTTTTATGGCATGGTCCTCTGGCGCCTGAACGGGATAAAATTGCCGATTACGGTTTAACGCCTGATTCTGCAGTTGTAAAGCAATCGTATCCGGACAATACGTAATGACATCCGGCTTTAACTTCATCTTACCATCTCCACGTCTTCGGCGTGCACCCAGCATGTACGCGCATCTGCAAGTTCTATATTGAGCCATTCACCCCTTTCTTCAACAAGGATAAACTCCGTCCCGGAATGAAGCGGATCCTTGAAGCTTGGCTGATAGGTCTCACTGTTTCCCTTCCTGGCCGTCACCTCGCCGCTTATAATGACCCCGGGACGATTCCTGTTACAGGATATCTCGTCGGCCGCAATGGACCCTGCAAAGATTAGCGAGAGGGCTGATGCAGAGGCAATGCACCACCCCACAAATGACCGCTTAATAAAAATCCTCACGCAGGCAAAGCCCCACATGAGCATGAAAGACATAATAAAGGCAATAACGCGAACATTCTTTGAAAGGTCATAATGCCAGAAGAACAAGGTCTTTAATATCCTTGTCTCCTGCCCCTCCTCAATCCGGTCCTGGCGTTTCTCCCTGGCATAGGCAAGGTTATGTTTCAGGTTCGCGTCATCGGGCATGTACATCTCTGCCCTTCTGTAGTTGAGTATTGCACGCCCCAGGTCATTCATGCGGAAATATACATTGCCCAGGTTATAAAATATCTTCCCGTTGTATATGCCGCCCTCCCTGATGATGCGCTCATAACGCATGGCCGCCTTGGCGTAAAGTGATTGGGCCTCCTGCGGATATCGTATCGCTGTCTCATCGGCCTGCTTGAAGAGATCCTTCGCCTCTTGATAGAGTACGAATATCTCCCCTTTATCCAGTGACCCTGCATCGGCTTTAAAAGCAGCACACTGGATAAAAAATACTATCATAAGGAACAGCAATATATTAAATTTCCCAAGCATATGATTCAAATCCGGACCCCTTAAATTAATAATTGAAATCACGAAATATCATTCTGTCACAGGGCGCCTTTATTACCTCATTCCTTGCGCCTTGAGCCTTACGCCCTACGCCAATCCCGTTCAATCTCCTTTGTCAGTTTAAACGCTTTTTCAACCAGTGGCGCGGCATCACCATGCTCCATAGCCCCTGCATATCTCCCTTCCTCACATTGCCTGAAAAGGATGTCAAGATCGCTTATTGTCTTTTGATCGAGCCCCCCATCTGACAACCTGCCCTTTACGTCATTAAAGGTCAGCGCCTTTCCCGGCATGTTCAGCTTATCTCCCAAATAATTGCGCATTGCGTCAAGCACCATTGCACAGCTGTCCCTCATGGAGGCGGAATGTCTCACAGCCTTCATAGATGACGATAAACGGCTGTATGCCTTCCGGGATCGGACTTTTCCTGAATCACTGTTCCTGTTACGATAAAAATAAACGCCTGACAGCAAAAGGAGATAGATAAAGGGCGGACTGAGGACCAGGCCCTTTATAAGAGGAGACCTGAAGGTGTAAACTTCCCCAGCGGCCGTATCTTCTATAACAGAGGTATCCTCGTAATTAAAGGCTATTCCCTGATCAAGCGATTCAATCTCGCTCCCCGCCTTGACATAATCGTCGTTTCCCTCAGCGTCCATGGCGGTTATCACCCTTGTCTCCCTGACAACAAGCGGTATAGGCTCCGTCTTTGCTATCCGATAGGTCCTGGTTTCCGTGTCAAAATATGGAAGCTCAATGGCGGGTATCTCCTTAACATCCGGCCTTAAGGGCCTGATGGTCTGGGTAAAGACCTTGCTCCTTCCTGATATCTCACCGCTTGCCCTCTCCGACGGCATCTTGAAATCCCTTGTAAGGGCGGGCTGTTTTTCAAGGGCGGGCATGTCAACATTCGCGAGATACTCCGGTCCGGTCAGCCTGAGTGTCAGTGTTATGGGGTCGCCTACCGACACCTCAACAGGCACGGCATCCGCGCTTATGGTATATCTGCCGATATGCCCGGCAAAATCGGCAGGTCTCCCGTTTTCAGGGAGATCCATGATCCTAAGGACCGGTGAATTTGAAGGCACCACAACGGTCTCATATATTCCGGTCCTTGCGCTGCTGAAGAAATCATCAAAGAAGCCGTCATTAAACCTGTTTCGCTGCCTCTGATATCCTGTCAATGCGCTGCACGATACCACGGCAGGCTCTATGGTTATATTTCCTGATTTGACAGGGATGAGTACCTTTTGAAATGTAATTGTCGTGAACTCCTTTCCGTCCAGGGTCCCCCTGCCCTTCACGCCTGCAACCTCGCCGGATCCGATAGGGATGCGATATACATCCCCTGCCTGTTGACCGGATGCCTCCACATCGTCAAACCTGAATGAATCGTTTGACAGGACAGGAAGTGTAAAGCTGAAATCCCTCACGTCCTTTCCGATATACCATATTACAGTCAGGATTACGGGTTCGCCTACATAACAGCTCGTGCCGGACAGGGAAAGCCTCAGCTTGAAATCCTCCGTTTCTGCCGGTTCGTTGACGGTTATCCATATCGGGTTCGTCTCCGCGGAACTGCCCCCTGCCTTGACCTTTATGGAGGGGATGGCAAGACGCCCCGAGTGCATGGGGGTCAGTTGATAGGAAAAATAATACCCCTCCCTTACCTCCTTTGTTACCTGGCCGTTGACTATGGTTATGGAACTGCTGCTGTTCCTCTGCCCGCCCTGAAATACGACATTAAAATCCTTTATAACGGACGTGTCCGGCTCTTCAGGATCCTCCGACCCGGACACCTGTATCTGAAAGATAAAGGGCTCGCCTACTGACACCTCCGTCTTCTCCACCGCGGCCCTTACGCTCAGGTCTGCGGCAGCAGACATATGGCATGAAAACAGGATGCCGACAAGGATATATATAAGCTTCTTTATCATTACCAGTCCTTCTCCACTTCCTTGTAACCCCCTATTGCCACAGCCCTTCGTTTCTCCTTATTCTCCTTTTCATCATTCAGGATATCCCTGGCGTCATCCGAAACCTCAGCAGCCGAAACCTGCTCCTGTGCCTGATCACTTGCGTCTTTTTGTGACTCATCGGGCGAAGATGCCTGCTGTTGCTGCCCCTGCTGTTTGTCCTGTTGATCCTTGTCTTCCTTCCCTGCTCCTTTATTGCCGTCTTCCTCCAGGGAATCAAGGGCCTCTTTCAATTCCTCTATCGCGTCATCCTGGTTCTTTTCCGCCTCTTTAATATTGTTGAGGTCCAGGTTCCCGCCGGCGGCATCCTGTTCCTTTACTGCATTCTCCAGGTGTTTCAATACCGGTGCCTCATCCGACGCATTGTCCTGTCCTGAATCCTTTGGCCACTCCTTTGAAAGGGCCTCAGTCTTGTCCCTTATGGCATGCTGTTTATCTGCCAGGTCCTGCGTCTTTTTTTCAATCCCTCCGGAATTGCCCTTTTCTGCCTGCTCCTTTTGAAGCTGCCTGTTCTCTTCAAGGGCAGACTCCTGCTCCTTGATAATCTCCTTTAATTTTTCCGCTGCTTGTTCCTTCTTTTCCTGTTCTTCCCGGCCGGATTCCTCCTGTTTCTGTATCTCATCAAGGATATTCTTCATCACAAGGCGGACCATCTCCATGTTCTGGGCCGCCTCTTTCATGTCCGGGTCAAGCCTCAGGGCCTCCTGAAAATGACCCACGCTCTCGGAACAGCCCTCCAGGGCCTTCTGCAGGTCTGTTTCCATCAGGGCCTCCGCCTCTTTATACTCTGTGTTTCCGAGGTTGAACCTGGTCTCTGCCTCAAAATGGGGATCCATGCCCTTGAGGGCCGCCGTCTCAAATGCCTCTTTTGCCCCGGTGTAATCCCCCTTTTTATAAAGGGCCGCTCCCTTGTTGAAATAGGCATAGGGAGAATCCGGGTCCTCCGTTAAAGCCCTGTCATAGGACGCGACGGCCGTGTCATAATCGCCCGCATTATAGGACTTGTTGCCGTCCTTTACAAGCCCGGCCAGGGTCTTTCCATAGCCCTGAACAGGCAAAAAAGATAAGACGCAAAATATAAAAACAATATATTTAATCCTGCCGGACAATTCCGTTTCCCCTCTTTGTTTCAGCAATCACCATCTCAAGGCACAAAAGGATCAGGCCTACAGCCAGGAATATCTGATATTTTTCTTCATACACCCTGATCGTCTCAGAGGCCAGTTCCTTCTTGTCCGCGCCCGCTATCAGCTGCATATATACATTGCCGAGGTCAATGGCGCCGGTGGACACGTTAAAATATGTACCCCCGGGTGTGGCGTTTACCATCTCTCTCAATGTATCCGCGTCAAGCTTAGTCCATACCTCCTGGCCCTGGTATTTCAGAAAGGTCCTTTGTCCATTTTCATCCGTGATCGGTATCCTCTTCCCCTCCTTCTCGTCACCAAGGCCGATGGCGATTATCCTGATGCCCCTTTCCCCCGCCTTCTGCGCCGCCTCAACTGGGAAGCTGTCATGGTCCTCTCCGTCGGTTATAAGGATTATGTCCCTGTATTGCCTTGCCTGATCGTCAAAGACATCGGACATGACCGTGCGTATGGCGTCACCTATCATGGTCCCACCCCTGCTAATGCTGTAAGTTGAAATGTCATCAAGCATCAGCTTAAAAAATCCGTAATCAAGGGTAAGCGGGCACTTTACCGCGGCAGTCCCGGCAAAGGCGACAAGGGCCACCCTGTCCCCCTGCAGACGTTCCACGCAATCCTCTATAGCCAGTTTAGACCTTTCAAGCCTGTTTGGCACTAGGTCTTCAGCGAGCATGCTCCTTGAGACATCCAGGAGAAAGACCACGTCCCTCCCCTTTCTCTCAATAGTCTCCGGCTTCTCGTTCCACGCGGGCCTCGTGAGTGAGAATACAATAAAGACTGCGGCAACCAGGATCAGCGCTGCCTTGGCGTACCGTCTCCCGTTGCCTCTTGATGTCTGCATCCTGTCTATAAGCCCGGCATCGATAAATACCCTGATGGTCTTTGCCCTCTTTTTCCATCCGAGAAAAAATAGCGCCCAGATAACAGGCACAACCCACAGGAGGTTTAACATCTCTATATTAAGAAGCCTCATCCCGTTCATGGCATCTTCCTGAATAGTGTGGTCTTAAGTATTGTTTCAAGGATCAGCAGCACAATCCCTGCCAGCGCGAACCAGTGGAACAGCTCTTTATAGTCCACAAATCTGACGGATTCTATCTCGCTTTTTTCCATGCCGTCGATCTCCCTGTATATATCCCTGAGAGACTCAACGTCCTTTGCCTCACGGTAAAAGCCGCCCGTCTTTTCGGCTATAGCCTTCAAGGCGCTTGTGTCCACCCTCTGGCTCGAAGGAACCTTGTAAACGCCGAAGGGCGTCTTTACGGAGGTTACGGTCTCTCCCCCGACTATGGCGATCGAATATATCCTGATGCCCCATTTGGCGGCAAGCTCTGCGGCCTCCAGCGGCGTCCTTTTACCGGCATTGTTTTCACCGTCTGAAAGGAGGACTATCACCTTGCTCTTTATCCTGTAATCGTTTGATGTCTTCTGCCCCTTCAGGGATTCCTCCGCGGTCTCAAGACGTGCGGCGGCCAGCGCGAGGGCATCCCCTATGGCAGTCCCGTCCTCGCTCTCATCCTGAACCAGATGGACGGTCTTTAAAAATTCCGGGAGCGCGCCATGGGCAAGGGTAAGGGGGCAGATCGTGTC
>JAFGIC010000451.1 GCA_016929815.1 Deltaproteobacteria bacterium | reverse complement strand
TCGGGATATTGTATTTCTCTGAAAATTCAACCAGGTCTTTGATCCTGCACTTCCCGCATCTCTTGCAATTCTTTATATCCCCTGTAATTCTTACTTTGCACTCGTGATTCTGGAGACAGTGGGGCAATAATATAAGAATCCTTTCAGGTCTCACCTTTTTGTTTTCAGCAAGAACAAGCTGGTTGTTTATTGCTATAAAAGACCTCCTCACCCTGTCTTTGTCGATTCCAACGAACTTGCCTACGAGGACCAGGAGGGGATAAAGAAAGCGTATGACAACCCCCCGGATGCGTCTGTTAAAAAACAGATTCCTGCCCCTGATTATCGTTAAGACAAGCGTAAGCGCTCCACCCAGGAGATAAAGGACACCCCCTGCGATTATGACCGCCATGATAATGGGAAGCCACGGATGGATATTGCTGAAGCCTATATAGGGTATAACCCACAGCAGCACCGCCGTAACACTAAGAGCCCCGCATGTCAGGAGAAGCAGCACTATAAACGTACGCTTTTCTGATTTTGTATTTTTATTGGAATCTTCCAAAGCCATTAATCATTTCCCAAGTATCGTACCCTCGGTCAGATTGAACCCCATTAAGAAATCCTTCACATGGAGCCTCTTTCTGCCGGGATACTGAAGTTCTTTTACCCCCAGGATGCCCCTGCCCGTCTCAATCCGCAATATCCCTTCTGCATTGCCGTTCACCCTGCCCGGGATACCGCTGCTGAAGGTCTCATCCGCAACGGTTGATGCAAAAAGCTTAAGGTGACTATCCCCCATTACCGTAAATGCACCGGGAGCGGGATCAAGTGCGCGTATCTGTGCGGATATGACCTTTGCCTCATGGTTCCAGTCTATCCTGCACATCTCCTTTTCAATCTTTCCAGCATAGGTTGCAATGCTTGATTCCTGGGCGGTCTCTTTTATCCGCCCGCCGGTCCAGGCATCCAGAAATTCAATTAAAAATGCCCCGGACATCCCCGCGAGCCTGTCATGCAGATGACCTGCCGTTTCATCCCTTAATACAGGCGCCTTTTTCTGATAAAGTACAGGGCCGGTGTCCAGACCTTCATCCATTTTCATGATTGTAAGGCCGGTTGAAGGTTCATCGTTCAGTATGGCCCTCTGGATGGGGGCTGCGCCCCTGTATTTAGGGAGAAGGGATGCGTGTATGTTAATAACGCCCCATTCCGGCGCATCGAGGAGCGCCTTCCTTAATATCTGACCGAAGGCGACAACGATGATAAGATCAGGGGCAATCTCTTTTATCACATCCGTAAAGCCACGGTAAGAGACCTTTTCAGGTTGAAGCGTCCTAATTCCATGCTTAAGCGCCAGTGCCTTGACAGGCGATGCCGCTATGTTCCTCCCCCTGCCCTTTGGCCTGTCCGGCTGCGTGACTACGGCAAGGACATTATGCCCCCCATCGATCAGGCCTTTCAGCGAGGGCACTGCAAAATCAGGCGTGCCCATAAAGATGATTCCGGGATGTTCAGGGAGCGGGGATTTTAATTCTGGGGGCATCTTGTTACCCGTAATCTCACCATCATTTTGCCATCTTCTTCAGTTTCTTTTTATAGAGCGACCTCTTAAGGGAGCTTATATGGTCTATATAAAGAACTCCGTTCAGGTGATCAATCTCATGCTGGAGACATACGGCCTCAAGGTCTTCCGCCTCGATATCAAGCGGGTTCCCCTCCCGGTCAACACCCTTGACCTTTACCCTGGCCTTCCTTACCACATCGGCTGAGAAATCAGGAACGCTCAGACATGCCTCCGAAAAGACGATGCTGTCCTCGGCCAATACGATCTCCGGGTTGATCACGACTGAGAGATTTCGCTTATCTCCTTCTTCATGGATATCATAGACAAGCAGCCTGATCGGCACCCCCACCTGAGTAGCGGCAAGGCCGATGCCGGGGGCTGCATACATGGTTTCGGCCATGGAATCGATCAACTTCTGGATATTTTCATCGATATTTTCAACCGGTTTGCATACACTCCTCAATACCGGATCGGGATATGTGTATATCTTCATTTGTTCCGTCATTCCCCCCCCTTCCTGAAATTTTTTATTGCACATTATGTTCAATATTAAATCCTAAAAAGAAATAAATCAAGTTAAGGGTAGTTGATGATCAGGACAAAATCTAATTTAAAACTGTTTCCATACACCTTGAATAAGGAGTAAAAAGGTTTATTATAGTCAAAAATATCCCTGATACAGGTAAAATCAATTAAGACCTTTATACTCTATCATTGATTTAATGCCAATTTTTAACAAGCGAGGCTTTAAAATGAAATACAGGACATGGTATCTCACGATTTCAACTACCCTGATTGCCCTTTCGGCATTCTTTTACATGATTCAGATCCATATCTTTCATGAAGAGCATGAGACCTTTTTCCTGATGCTCCAGGATCTGTCGTTCGTTCCAGTCAATGTCCTGCTTGTCACACTGATCCTGGACAGGCTGCTTAAAAAACGTGAAAAGCAGGGCCTCCTGAACAAGATGAATATGGTTATAGGTGTATTTTTTAATGAAGTGGGAACTGAGCTTATCAAAATAGTCGGGGGATTTTTAGAAAATATAGAGGATGTAAACAGCAGGCTCCAGATATCCCAGAAATGGAAAGACAAAGATTTTAAAGAAGTTATGCATAAAATCTCAATCGGGCCGGACCATCTTGCCATTGACAGCCCTAACCTGATCGTTTTAAAGGAATTCCTTGAAAAAAAGAAGGATGACCTGCTCAACATGCTCGCAAATCCTAACCTCCTGGAGCACGACACCTTTACCAATCTCCTGTGGGCGGTATTCCATGTGGCAGATGAACTGGCGCACAGACCGGACCTGAAAAACCTTCCAACTGGCGACCTGGCGCATCTCAAGGTTGATATC
>JAFGIC010000450.1 GCA_016929815.1 Deltaproteobacteria bacterium | reverse complement strand
GCAAAGCCCTTTCCAATGGAGGCGGTTGTATTTCCCATCAAATCAAGGCCGGCTATCCTTCTTGTGGAAAAATCCTGCCCCGACATACGTGAAATGCCTCCGGCATTACCCGCTATCGAGCCGCAGGCATCAACAGTCATTGCAACACCGGCTGTCGCGAGCATCCCTACCGCTGCGATTCCAAGGCCGTAAATGCCCGCAGTGTAATGCCCGGTAAATATCACCACACATATGACAAGAACAGGCAAAGAGGTGGAGCGCATACCGGCCGCAAGACCTGATATTACTACGGCTGCCGGACCGGAACGGGCCTGTTCAGAGATATGCAACGCCTGAGGCCCGGAGGCGGAGTATTCAGCAAAAATACCCATGGCAATCCCGCAGATTATGCCGGAAAATAATGCCCAGAAGACGCCCCACGGCGCATCCATCAGCCAAATAATAAGTGCTGAAAGGATGGAAAAGATACAATCGGCTATAATAACGGTGGCTCTCAAGGCTGTAGCGGTTTTTTTCACCCGTAACGCCTTTATTGAAATAATCCCGAAAAATGAGCCTATCTGGCCCGCAACCATAATAAGAAGCGGCAAGGTGATATAAAGGGAGGTGAAAGGAACCTGTCCTCCGCCATGAAGGACTGGGCTTTGGTCTGCAGATCCCGGGGTTATTGTCATAAAGGCGCCTATGACTATAGAAGAAAGAATCGCGGCCACATAGGATTCAAAAAGATCCGCCCCCATGCCGGCTATATCCCCGACGTTGTCCCCTGCATTATCGGCTATCACACCGGGATTCCTGAAATCATCCTGAGATATGCCCGGCTCTATTCTTGCAGCCATAACAGACCCAAGGTCCGCGGCCTTGGTAAATATGCCCCCTCCAACCCTGATAAAGATCGCGACGGAACTGGCTCCCAGTGCAAACCCGCTCAGATATCTCACTATATCTTGGCATTCACCGAACATCCAGAACCATATCCCAATCCCCACAAGGCCTAATGCAGCAACGGAAAGACCTGTTATTGATCCTGAAAAATAGGCTGTCGTCAGCGCCCTGGCCTGTCCGTATTTATCCGCCGCCTCAGCGGTCCTGGAATTGCCTCTTGCGGCGCCCTTGACCCCCATATGGATCGCGACAACTGAACTCAGAATGCCGCTTATAAAGGCGCACGGGACATGCCAGTCTCTGAAGAAAAACCATAGGACAAGGGTTACGAAAAGGGTGTAAAAAGACAGGAACAGATACCCCCTTTTTAAAAAGGCCATGGTCCCCTGATGTATCATCCCCTCCAGTTCCTGCATTAAGGGAAGGCCTCCGGGCTGTCTTTTAATATAAAGATAGATCAGCCCGGCAATTATTATGCTTATAATGCCTGTAAGAGGAGGAATTATATCCAAATCAAACATCATTCTTCTCTCCCCTGTCACCGGGATTTTTATTGTTGATCCGGTTCATGCCATATTCCACGGATTCCATAATTACAAGACGACAGGCCTTGACGGCTGTCTGAACAGCGCTTTCTATCGCATCCTTCTGATCTTTATAGAAAGGCGAAAGCACGAAGTCTTCGGTATTTTCATTATATAGCGGTCGACCGATCCCGATCCGTATCCTTGGGAACTCCGTGCCGCCCAGGTTAGCTATTATCGATTTAATGCCCTTATGACCTCCCGCTCCACCCCCTCTTGCTACCTTTATTCTTCCCACTTGGAGGTCTAGATCATCATAAACAACCAGTATGTGCTCCATGTCTATCTTATAATAGTCCGCGCAAAGCCTGACCGCGTTTCCGCTGAGATTCATATAGGTCATCGGACAGAGAAGGATAATATCTTTGCCCCCGACCTTTATGAGCGTGTTTCTGGACTGGAAACGCCTGTTTTGGAGGCGGACTCCATACTCACTGCATAAAAGGTCTAAAACCTTAAATCCGATATTATGTCTTGTATCCTTATATTCCGGCCCAGGGTTGCCGAGCCCCACAAGCATTTCCATTTATTTTTAGGGCTTTAAAACCTTCGCACCTTCTCCTTTAATGGAATACATCCTGATAATGGCCAATAATCCGGTGGATAGTAAGGTTGGAACTATTTTGAAAAGCCCGGTTATCCACGCCTAAATAATCCGCCTTTTGATGCAAAGGCGGATTGGAACCTTGAACGGATATTCAACTCATGACACATCATTCGGCATTTGTGTCAAGAGATCCTCTTAGAAACCCGTTCAATGCACTCCTATCACGCTTCTGCGGCGGATGCCTCTTTACCCTCTTCACCTTCCTTGCCTTCTTCCTCGACTGCCGTGGGTTCAGCTGCCACAATAGTCGGCGCCATTACTGTTACCATTGTCAACTCGGGATCCTGGACAGCCTTAATACCGTCAGGGAGGGTTATATCCTTTACATGCAATGACTGGCCGATTTCAAGTTCGGAAACGTCAACGGCTATGAAATCGACTATCTTATCAGGCAGACATGAAACCGTTAATTCCCTTCTTATTGGCTGGAGCATGCCTCCGTTTGTAACACCCTTGGCGGTATTTACAAAGTGGAGAGCAATGTCCACGGTAAGCTCTTTATCCATGGATATCTCATAAAAATCCACGTGAAGATAATCGGCTTTTACTGGATCGGAATGCATTTCTTTCAGTATAACGGTCCTCGTGTCGGCACCCTTATCCGATTCAATCTCAAGCCCTATGATAACATTCTCTCCTGTCTTCTTTTTCATGATCATATCCAGCTCATGTTCATCAACCGTCAGCATCAATGACGCCGCTCCGTGACCATAAAAGATAGCCGGAATCCGGTTCTCTCTCCTGAATTTCTTTGCCGCCTGCTTTCCTTTTTCATTTCTTACCTTGGCGGCAAGCGTATATCTTGCCATTTGTTACCTCCTGATTTTCAATAAAAACAGCCCGCTTAAAGCACGGGCTTTAAAATACTAACCTATACAAAAAGTGTGCTTACGGAATCGGAATTGTATATCCGCTTAATTGTCTCGCCAAGCAGTTCAGCAACGGACAGGTAAATAATCTTTGAACAATCCCGCGCCTCCTTGCTGAGCGGAATCGTATTTGTTACAACAAGCCTGTCTATGGGAGATTCCTCGATCCTTTTTATGGCCGGACCTGACAATACAGGGTGAGTACAGCAGGCAAATATCCTCGCCGCACCCCTCTTTTTTAGCGCATTGGCCCCCTGCTGAAGCGTCCCTGCCGTATCGACCATATCATCCAGTATTATGGTCGTCTTTCCGTCCACTTCACCTATAATATTCATTGCCTCGGCTATATTAGGGGCATCCCGCCGCTTGTCAATAATTGCCAGTGATGCGGAAAGCCGCTTTGCAAAGGCCCTTGCCCTTTCAACGCCCCCTGCATCAGGCGAGACAACAACCAGGTCATTGGTGAAATGACTTCTCATATATTTCAACAACAAGGGTGCAGCAAAAAGATTATCAACGGGTATATTAAAATAACCCTGGATCTGTCCTGCATGGAGATCTATAGAAACCACCCTCTGCGCCCCGGCAACCGTAATAAGGTCGGCTACAAGCTTGGCCGATATGGGGACCCTGGGCTTGACCTTTCTGTCCTGTCTCCCGTACCCGTAGTAAGGAATAACGGCTGTAATCCTCTTGGCCGAGGCACGCCTTAACGCATCCATGATAATCAGGAGCTGCATGATATTATCGTTCACCGGGATGCATGTGGATTGAAGGACAAAGACGTCCCTGCCCCTTATATTTTCATGTATCTCGATCTGGGTCTCTCCATCGCTGAACGTCTTGGCCATGATCTTGCCCGGCTCAATACCAAGATACCTGCAGACCTCCTGGGTCAATTCCGGATTTGATGTTCCGCCAAAAAGCTTCATAATACCTCTTTAGAGATTCTCCTTGATATATGATTTGTCGTCCCAGGGTCACAGGATTAAAATCTGGCTGGGGCGGGAGGATTCGAACCTCCGATTGCGGGCTCCAAAAACCCGTGTCTTACCGCTTGACGACGCCCCAATCGATTTTATGATTGACCGCCCTGGGTCTTTTTATTAACAATTATTCTTTCACCACACCGCCCCTTGCCAGAAAAACATCACCCGGATTATGCGAAGCAAGGATATCCTTCGCAGATTCGGCTTTTTCCCGGGACGCGAAGACACCAAAAACGCTTGGCCCGCTACCCGACATAATGGCGCCTTCTGCACCGGCATCCACTAAGAGCTTTTTCAGGGTATTAATTAATGGAAAGCTTGCGGTAGTTACTGTTTCCAGATCGTTTTCAAGGAGCCCGGAAATGGTAAAATTGCCATTTTTAAGGGTTTTTACTATATAGTCATATTCTCCGGTTGTCAACTTCAATTTAAGGTTCCTGTAAACCCACGCTGTTGAAACCTGGATAGGAGGGGTTACAATAATATACCATGCCTCAGGCCAGTTGCGGATGGGTTCAAGTATCTCGCCTACGCCCGTTGCAAGGCAAGGCGCTTCCATTAAAAAAAACGGGACATCCGCCCCGAGATTAAGTGCAAGTTTATGAAGCTCAGCCTGCGATAACGGCCTGGAATACATATTGTTAAGGGCAAGAAGAACAGCCGCCCCGTCGCTGCTGCCCCCTCCCAGACCCGCCGCTACCGGAATATTTTTCACAAGTGAAATGGAAATACCGTCTCTGATCCCTGCGCGGGACATGAAATCCCCGGCAGCCCTATAGGCCAGGTTGCTATCATCCGCCGGTATCTCCCTACCCATGCAGTTTATCCTGATCTGCGCGTCGGAAGACACCTTAAGATCTATGATATCAAAAATCTCAACAGGGACCATGATAGAGACCAGTTCATGGTACCCGTCCGGTCTTCTGCCCGTGACCTTTAAATGGATATTTATCTTTGCAGGGGCCTTTATTGTGTAATCTGTAATATTCATTTTAAAACATCAAACCGAATCTGATCGCGTGATATCAGCAACCGGATTCGGTTTTAATGCGTTGAAATCCCTATTGATTCTTTATTGCCTTTACATATCTCAGTCTAAGGTCCGCCAGGATATTGTCCAGGAACTTCTGCTCATCGTCATCAAGGTTTCCCTTTGTCTTATCCCCCAACATGGCGATAATGTCTATGGAATGCTTGGCAAGAGGAAGATCCTTGTGCCTTTCCCCTGTCTGGGGATCTGGTATCTCTCCCAGGTTAAAAAACGCAGAAGAACTAAGACTGAATATAAGGGAGTTAAAATTTACCTCCGGAAGGGGCGGCCTCTGATCTTCAGTCTTTTTTGCCTCTTCTTTTTTTCCCTTTTCCGGGGCGGGCCTGGCATCCTCGGCCTTTTCCTCCTTCAGCCCTCCCTCCTTGTCAAAGGACCTTCTGTCTTTAATAATGAATCCTTTCTCCTCTTCCTCCATTTATGCGCTCCTTTCAGATCTCAATCCTTTTTATTGAAAACACATTTTCAATGCCTTTAAGATTTTCAAGGGTCTCATCATCTATGGACGTGCCTGTGGCAAGCAGGATCACGTTTTGCTTCTTATCCTTTTCCTGCCCGACGGCCATGCGGCTTATATTAATATTGCGCTCCCCCAGTTTTGTGGCGATCTTTCCTATCATGCCCGGCGCATCCATATTTTGGATAAGGAGGTTGTGGCCTTCAGGTATGGCCTCCAGATAAAAGTTGTTTATCCTGAGAAGCCTGGGCATGGTGCTTCCAAAGATGGTCCCTGATACGATATTTTCACCCGCATCGGTCTTGACCCTGAGGCTTATGAGATTTGTAAAATCATCGGAGGTGGCTGTCCTGGATTCCACGACCTTTATTCCTCTTTCTTCGGCAATGATCGCGGCATTGATAAAATTGACATCATCCTTAAGGATAGGCGTTAAAAGCCCCTTGAGCATGGCGGATGTCAGGGGGGCGAGGTTATAGTCCGTGATCTTTCCGGAGTAGTTCACTGCGACCTCTTCAATGCGACCCCCGGACAGTTGGGTCTGGAATGCCCCCATCTTTTCCAGGAGCACTGCATAGGGTTTCAGCATCTTCATCTGCTCCACGCTCAGGCTGGGGACATTGACCGCATTCTTA
Organism: Deltaproteobacteria bacterium; assembly: GCA_016929815.1. Lineage (GTDB taxonomy): Bacteria > Desulfobacterota > DSM-4660 > Desulfatiglandales > HGW-15 > JAFGIC01. The sequence goes on along the minus strand of JAFGIC010000450.1, from coordinate 866 downwards.
ACCGATCCGTTGATAAGATAGTCAACCATCTGCTCGGCTATGTCGCGGGAAACGTTTTCCTGGGCCTCCTGGGTCGATGCGCCCAGGTGAGGCGTGCATATAAAGTTAGGGAGGGTCATCAGCTTGTTCTCTCCAGGCGGTTCCTTTTCAAAGACGTCAAGGGCAGCGCCCGCCAGACGGCCCGACTTAAGGGCCTCATAGAGATCATTCTCATTCACTATCCCGCCCCTTGCGCAGTTTATAAGCATTGCGCCCTTTTTCATCTTGGCGATGGTTTCCGCATTTATCAGATTGACGGTCTCCTTGGTCTTGGGCGTGTGTATGGTGATATAGTCCGACCTTTTAAATAATTCATCCAGAGACACGGGCTCAAGGTCAAGCCTCTCGATTATCTCCTGTTTAAGGTAGGGGTCAAAAACAATCACCTTCATCTTCATGCCCTTTGCCCTTTCGGCCACGATGGAGCCTATATGTCCGGCGCCTATGAGGCCCAGGGTCTTGTTAAAGAGTTCCCTGCCCTCAAGTTTCTTCTTCTCCCATTTCCCTCCCTTAAGAGACGCGGTTGCCTGAGGGATATTCCTGGTAAGGGCCATCATCATCGCAAGGGCATGCTCCGCCGTGGTAACCGTGTTTCCCTCAGGGGCGTTCATAACCACAATGCCCCGCTGGCTTGCCGCCGGGATGTCCACATTATCAAGGCCTATGCCCGCCCTGCCGATTACCTTCAGGTTCCGTGCGGCGCCGATAATATCCGCCGTAACCTTTGTCTCACTCCTTACGGCAAGACCGTCATACTCGCCGATAATCGATTTCAGCTCATCAGGTTTCAAACCGACCTTCATGTCCATTTCAATTCCCGGGGTGTC
>JAFGIC010000449.1 GCA_016929815.1 Deltaproteobacteria bacterium | reverse complement strand
CGGACCCTACAAAAAATGATATCCGTAGAATTAATGCCCATTATTTGCAATAAAATCCGACATTAGAGAGGAAAAGTAAAATGAAAATATATTGTTCAATGAAATCAATATTTACAGGATCAAAGATGTTTCTGGTTACGGGGATGTTTCTTTTTGCCGGATGCGCCTACTTAGGCAATGAAAATTATGAGGCATTGAAAATAGCTCCCGAACAATTACATCAGATAGAGCCGATGGAATTGAATGCGACTTCTGAGGAGGCGGAAGTTATTGAGATTGAGAAAACAGAGTCCTCGCCTGCTATGCTGGAAATCTCCCTGGAACAATGCCGGGCATGGGCGCTGGAAAACAACCTTGATCTCAAGGCGCAGCTTATCAGCCCAACCATTGCAGCGGAGGGTGTCAGTCAGGAGTAGGCGCGTTTCGAGGCAGTATTTTCAGGTTTTATTAATTATTCAAGAACAAACTCGCCGGTTGCATCAACTCTTGATATCACGGGCAATAAATTGGAGGACACCTATACTGATCTGGGCGTAAATATCCCTTTGAGAACAGGAGGAGAGGTTAAAGTTGATTTGATTGATAACAAGATGAAGACGAGCTCATTCTTCTCAACATTCAACCCTTCTTATGATTCAGACCTCTCCGCCTCCATCAGCCAGCCGCTCCTGAAGAGCGCCGGCAAGAGAGTCAATGAGCATTTCATACGGATTGCGGAATACAACAGTCAGATTATCGATGCCGAAACCAAGCTAAAGGCGATAAATATTATCGCTGATGTGGACCGTTACTACTGGCGGCTGTACGCGGCCAGGAGGCTCCTGGATGTGCGGAAAGAACAATATGAATTGGCTAAAACGCTGTATAATGAAACCGAAGTTCTTGTGAAGGTCGGCACAAAGGCAGAGATCGAGATAATACGGACAAAGGCCGAGTTAGCGGATAAGCTTGAGACCATTATAACTGCCGAGAATAATGTTAAGAATATTGAACGGCATCTCAAGAAGATGCTCAACAGGTCCGGATTGGAGGCTGAGACTGTAACGGAATTAATCCCTGTTAGCGAGCCGAATCCCGTGCATTATGAATTCAATGCCGGTGATATTACGGCAAGGGCGATAGAAAACCGGGTGGATATGCTGACACTGGAACTTCAGCTCGCTCAATCTTCCGAGAATATCAGTTATTACAAGAATCAAACACTGCCTTCTTTGAGCCTGCAGTACAAATATAATATGAACGGCCTCGGCGCTGCAAGAGGCGATTCCTACGACATGCTCGAAGATGATGACTTTCATGACCATAATGTGACCTTGGGGATATCCATACCCATTGGGAATCAGGCGGCAAAGAGCAGGCTTCGTGAGGCCGGATATGAGCGGGCACAACGGCTGGCGAGCCGGGACGCTAAAAGGGCGGAGATAAAATCCGATGTGCTCAACCAGATCGACACCCTTGAGGCGAACTGGCAGAGGATACTTGCGTGCCGCCAGACGGCGATATTGCGAGATGAACAGTATAAGGCGGAAAAACGGCAGTATGAGCTCGGGATGCAGACATCCGTCAATGTGCTGGACGCTCAAACAAGCCTTGCCTATGCCCAGCAAAATGAAATCAGCGCCGTAACCGATTATCAGATCTCTCTTGTAGATATTGCCTATGCGACCGGCACGCTGCTTGGCGCCGCAAAGGTGGAATGGGCGCCTTTTGTGCCGGAGGAATAACAAAAAGGGTTCGAGGGTTCAAGGGGGCAAGTGAAAAACAGCTTGAGTGCCAGGAGGCTTGAAAGATATAAAGCTATGAAATTTACATTGGTTTTAAAATCCTATCCTTATCGCAGAGGGCGGATGTCAGATGCCTCCCGATGCACCCTCCAGAGGAGGACAATATTGCGCCCTGGTTATGAAACGGGAAAGAATATCGTTCCGGCTTGAATGAGTTAGAGAGGTCAGGCAGTCTTTCTGATCAATTTATTATCAAGTTCAAGCTCTATAATAAACAACCGTTTATTGTATTCTCGTCAATAGCAGGAAAATCCTGTTGATCCGGGGGTGGTTTTTTGAGATCATAAGAGAGGAGTAAATCCTATGTATCGATTGGGCAGGAGAGGATTTCTTGAGTTGGTGATTTTAGCGGGGGCGGCCGGGTTCCGTTGTGTAAACCCTTTCATGGCCGTTTCATCCGCTTCCATGAAAAAGGATGTAACCATGATACTACCGAAACCGTTTTATAAGGGAAGTCTTTCAGTGGAAGAGGCCATCAAACAACGAAGGACGGTGCGGTTCTTAAATTAAAGGACTTATTATGCCCGTGGGCTGCCAGGCCTGATGTAAAACAGGGACTTTTGCCCAAATGAACAGTGGAGTTGACCGCCGATATTAAGTGACATATACTCTAAGACAATCGTGTTTTGGCCGTTTACGCCACCTTAAAAGAAGGGTGATTGCATTAATAGAAGATTAATCTTTAAAGGAGATGGAACCATGCGCAAATACTTTATTCGTTTAACAGGCATAATCACGTGCTCGGCAGCACTGATCATGACGGGTTGTATGGCTACTACCAGAAATCTTAATCCGGAAGAAGAGACGCACTATGATGCGACCTATGATTTTTCGGATAAAAGCAAGATTGTTGACGCCCTGGTAACGCCGCTGATATCCGGGTCTGCATTTCCGGTGCAGGACAAACCTATCCTTATCGTTTATCCCGTTGTCAATGAGACATCGGAACATATCAGCACCGCCGGCATCACCGATGAAATACGGATGAAGCTTTTTAAGTCAGGGAAGTTCCGTTTTATCAGTGAAGACCAGCGCACAAATATCCAGACGGAGACAGATTACCAGAACCAGGGATATGTTGATCCTGCACAGCGGGTAGAACAGGGACGCCAGACAGGTGCGGATTACATACTGAGCGGCACGTTGAGGTCCATTAATAAGGAACAGCCAAAGCAGGTAAGGGTCTTCAAGAAGGAGCGCGTCTATTACAGCCTGGACCTTACCATAACGGACCTGAAAACCGGCGAGATCGTCTATGTCGATGAGGCGGAGATTGCGCGTGAGGCATCGCAGCCCATCATAGGCTGGTAAGGATGGGTTAACAGGGTTATTGGGTTACTTGAGTTTATTGGGTTATTGAGTTAATGACACGGGCAGTTCATTAACCCGGCAAGCACAAGAAGCACGACAGCATGGTTCCAAAAATATGGCTCGACTAAATAACGTTTATTTGAATTTGTCCTTAGCTGTAATAGCTATCCTTTTGTTAACCGGGTGTTCAACCCTGTCCCTTCAAAAGGCGAGGACCGAGTTTTATTCCGGGAACCTGAATGAAGCAGACTATGCCCTGGAGGAGTGCAAGGGGGTTTCGGAAAGGGATGTACTCCTGTGCCATATGGAAAAGGGTCTTATCCTGCACTATATGGAGGTCTATGATGAAAGCGCCGAGGCGTTGTTGAATGCCTCTCAGCTTATTAAAATCCAGGAGCAGATAAGTGTTACGGAGCAGTCGTCCGCGATGGTTATTAATGATAACGTGACCACCTACAAGGGCGAATACAGCGAGAGGCTCTGGGTCCATACATACCTGATGATGGACTATCTGTTGCAGTACATATATGAGGATGCCCTTGTAGAGGCCAAGCAGGCCCTTGAGTTGTACGATAAATACCCCGAATCCCTGGAGGGCGATCATTTCACGCGCGCCCTTATCGCCCTTTGTTATGAAAACATGAACATGCCGGATGACGCCCGCATTGAGTATGAAAAACTGGCAGAAGAGATGGGAGTAGAGGAATTCAGGCCCGACCCCGTTGCCCCCGGCGAAGGTGAGCTGATTCTCTTCATTGCCCAGGGGCGCGCCCCCACCAAGGTCTCTAGCGATGTTGTATTGCCTCCCACCATAAGGATCTCTGTTCCGGTATATGCGGGCGGTTCTCCGCCCGTGCCTGTGTCCTTATTGTCGGACGGCTATTCACTTTTTCCCGTGAAGATATCGACCGACCTGGGCCAGGTGGCGAGAAGATCCCTGGATGACAGATCTGCCCAGTATCTTTCACGGCAGGCACTCAGGGCCGGGGCGAAGGAGGCTATTGCCCGGGAGGTCGGTGAGGACACAGTGATCGGAGAGGTGTTTGCAAGGGCGATATTGTTTCTCCTGGAAGAGGCGGACACGCGCTCGTGGGAGACCCTGCCGGGAGGGCTGACGCTTATACGCATACCTTTGGAGGCGGGCATCCATGACCTGGAGATATCCTCGGCTGGTTCGGAGACAATTCAACTTAATGGCATCGATATCCCTGAAGGAGGTCGGGCATATCGGTCCATCAGGTTTTGATTGATAAAAAACATAGGGATGGATTGGAACAGTTTTCGAACTTAAGATCTGTCGTAATGGTTATTTATCTTGAAAAATCTTTTTGATGATCCGCTCCTTATGGGTATCTGAGAAATCGTTCCCGTATATCCGCAAAAAGAGCGCTTTATGTACCTGTGACTGGTCGAGGCCCTGTCTTTCCTTAAGAATGCCTGCCAGACAAAGGCTTTTAGCGGTATCAAACATCCTGCTGGCCATTCCAAGACGTTCCGAAGGAGTCCTGGACATCAACATATCTTGATATATCTTTTTCACTTCCGGAGTGGTATCACTCATTGTATTTTGCCTTTTCCAATGCAGAATCGACTCGTAATATAACAGCCCATTTATTTAGATATTGCCAATCGAGTTTCGGGACAACAGATATCATATGGTGCACATCGCCAAGCTGAAGATCCGACTGTAACAGCCTGGCCCATACCAGTTTGGAAAGGATCAGGTCTTCCGACAAGCATATAGGGTATTCCTGCCGTATCAAGCCTTGATGCGATTAATCGTATAAATTGCTGTTGTTCATCCATAGGCAGTTGAGCCCTTATTCATGTATTATCAGTAAAAGAGTCATTATATTTCTATGTTGATTTGAATGAAGTCTAAAACAAAATGCTTTTCAAATCAAGATCGATAAAACAATGGGCTATATCCGGGTGGGGCAGGGACATAAATGCTAGGCGCAGTCTTCGCGGCCTCTATTGCCGTATTTATATCAGGAAAGGACGAGCCGCTTACGGTTATTCCATTGTCGGATATTACCCGAAAGGCTGCCCCTGTTTCCTTTCTGCCTTCGTTTGTGGCCTTCTGCATTTCGATTCCAAAGCCGGGGTCTGATTCCTTATCGACCAACGCAATAACTGCTTCAATAAAAATCTGCGGTTTTAAGGCGTTGTCTTTATCCTGTGGCGCCTGACCGTTTATTTTAACTCGAACATTTGATTGAATATCTGTGTTATTATTCTTCGTATTTGTTTGTGAGAGCCCAGCCATGGGCATCACACAAAACATCATCAAAAGACTTATGCAGATAGTCGCTGCAATCTTCTGTCCCTTATGCTCCCATGACTTTTTTCAAGCCATTTATGACGTGCGGCAAGCCTGAAGGGTTTTATTTCATTACCAGTATTTTGATTTTTTTAAAAAATTAGTATATTTGATAGAGTTAAGTGGTTTGCATGCGATATTTTTAAAGAAAAAAGGAGCCAGTACCCTTGGAGCAAGTTGCCGCGATCTGTTACCGTTCAGCAAACAATACAACGGAGTATCTTCTGGTCAAAACCCGTTTAGGTAGATGGACACTCCCAAAGGGGGGTGTTGAGCCGGGTGAGAAAGGATGGGCCGCTGCGGAAAGGGAGGCCTTTGAGGAGGCGGGAGTCACAGGCATAATAGTGCATGGACCCCTTACGACATATCTTCACGGTAAAAAGGAATGGGAAGAGGAAGGCCGGGAGGTCCTGGTGCATGCCTTCCTGCTGGAGGTAAAAAAGGCGCAGCCCCCTGAAGAACAGCTCAGGGACCCCACGTGGTTTTCCTTTGATGCGGCTAAAGAGGCGCTTACAGTTGATCGCCCGCGAAAATATGCGGAAGAATTGATGCGGGTGCTGCGTGATGCGGAGGGCTATATCAATGGCTTGAAAATGTAACCGTTGATTGCCTCAATCCATCCTGTCCGCCGTAACCTTAGTGAAGGAGGATTGCCCAATTAAGGATCATGGGTTCTTATGCCTTTTTAATCCCTGTCGCTCATGATCATCATGCCCATGTATGCATTCCAGGACATGAAGCTTGTTTTTATCCGAAACCACTACCCCGAAGGTCTCCAAGAGGGCCTCGGATGTAATGACCTTGTCGGGCGGGCCGATGGCCACTACTCTATGGGCAAGAAGCATTACCTGGTGGCAAAGGGCGGCCTCTTCCTGGATGTCGTGGGTTGCCATGATTACCGAAGCGCCCCTGCACAATTCTTTATTTATAGCCTTAAGAAAAAGATCACGTCCACCGGCGTCCAGGCCTGTTGCGGGCTCATCCATAATCAGCAGGTCGGCCTGATGTGCCAGGACCTGTGCAAGATAAACACGCTGCTGCTGCCCGCCTGAAAGAGACCTTAATGAGGAATTTGCCAGTTTTTCAATACCCATGGAGGCCATGGCTGCCCTTATTATCTCATCGTCATTTTTATCCATGGGCTTCCATAGACCGTGTAACGGATAACGCCCCATGGCAACAACGTCTATGACCCTGATAGGAAGGACAAAACCGGAAATGTGAAACTGGCCCAGGAATGCTATGCGGTGGTGGTTATTGCCGGGCGGCATGCCGAAAACCGAAAGCTCGCCGTCAATAACCTCCAGCAGGCCGACAATGGTCTTTAACAGGGTGGATTTGCCCGAACCGTTTGTGCCTATGAGGGCTATGGCCTCTCCTTTGATCAGACTGAAATTGATGTCCCGTACTACCATATCGTTTTTATAGCCTATGTCCAGATTTTTTGCCCGGATATATAACTCCTCGTCAGAGGGACCGCAGCCAAGCGGGCTAAGATCATGTTTCATATCAGTCATTGTTTAGCCTCCTGCGGTTGCTGTGCTTCGTTGTTGAAGATTCTGTATGATAAAGACTATAAAAAAGATGCTCACAGCTACAAGGATAATGGAGGCCCCGGCTGCCAGATTAAAATGATAGCTGATCAAAAGACCAAGATACATGGAAAGGATGCCGAAGATCGCGGACCATATCATCATTGCCTGGACGCGGCGGGCCAGCAGCGCGCCTGCCCCTGAGGGGGCGATGAGCAGCCCGAATACGAGCAGCGTTCCCACTGTCTGAAAGGAGACAATGATTGTAAGCGCGACCATAAAGAGCATTATATTGTGAAAGAGACGGACGGAAAATCCCGCAACCTCGGCCTGCTCAGGATCAAAGCTTAAAAGGAGAAAAGGCCTGGCGCAGATCAGGGCTGTCACGGCAATGACGATGGTAGCGAACAATTGAAGCAGTATGTCCGATAGTGTTATCCCAAGGATCTCACCGAACAATATTCGCGTCAGGTCTCCGCTGAAGGAGCTTGAGCGGGATACGATTACCACCCCGAGGGAGAGCATGCCGACAAATAGAAGTCCTATAGCGGTGTCAGAGGAAAGGCGCGATTTTTGTGTGATGAGCGTGATGCCGCCGATCATAAAAACAGCGCTCAAGGCCGCGCCGATAATACCGTGGAAACCGAAGAGTATGGCTAGGGCTATGCCAGGCAGCACGCCGTGGCCTATGGCATCGCCGATAAAGGCCAGACCGCGCAGTATCACGAATGTCCCTGCAATGGCGCAGGCTATGGAGACCAATGCCCCGGCAACCAGGGCCTGGAGCATAAAAACATTACCTGAAAATGGTGTAATGAAGATATCGAGCATTATTTCAATCCATCAGCTAGGGTATCCGCCATATCCTTTAAGAATGTAAAATAGGAGCCGTCAGCGGGAAGGGCATGGGTGTTCAGTTCCACCACCCTGACTCCTGTTTCATCGCCGATGGCCCTTGCCACGGCGGGAGAAGTGCCCTGTTCCGTAAATATTGTTTTAACCCCGTTTGCAAGGATGGCCTTTTTCAGGTTCGCCAGGTCTGCTGCCGAGACGCTTGCCTGTGAAGACAGGCCCGGGATAATAACCCCGATCATATCAAAGCCATAACGCTGCGAGAAATACCCCATGGACTGATGACCCGTAACGATCTTTCTGTCCTGCGGAGGTATTGTGGACACGCTATTGGCTATATATTTGTCCATTTCCTCAAGACGGTCTATGAGGTCCTGCGCCCTGTCTGCGGAATCGATCCCCATTTCATTTTTAAGTACGGGGACAAGTGCCATGACAACGGCCTTCATTGTCAAGGGATCGGTCCAGAGGTGCGGATCTGAGGCTCCTCCGTGGTGATGATGTCCGCCCTCATGCCCGGCATCATGGGCCTCAGCGTGGCGGACAGCAATGTG
>JAFGIC010000448.1 GCA_016929815.1 Deltaproteobacteria bacterium | reverse complement strand
TTGGGTTCTGCTTTCCCGAAAAAATCGAAAAATATTTCTTTTATTAATTTCCATGACTTTTCGGGATTTTGATGGAAATAATTAATATCCAAAAAAACGGGGTCGAATTTGCTCCATAAACCATCTTGCCCCCTAAAAGGAGGAATACCGCTTTCCACGGATATACCTGCTCCTGTGAATGCAACAATATGGGATGAATGCCTTATCAGTTCTACTGATTCATTTAATTTATTTTCCGGATCATCCGTCATTTAAAACACTTTTTAAAGATCCCTGGATATCTTACTCTTTGAATTAATAAGGTTTTGCTGAAAGCTGAATGCTGATAACTGACAGCTTGAATCAAATATTCCACCAGGTTTTAAATGGATAAAGGCATTTTGGATAACGTTATTACGGATTTTATGCGGAAAGCCATGAATAACAAAACTTATAAAAACTTTATCATAAGTTTTTTTTAAATCAAATAATATATCAATACGTTGATTGACAAATTCAACCCGCTCATCTCCTTTAAATTTGCGGTAAAACTGCCGTTCCATATCTTCCGAAATATCCAATCCGGTAATATGCCCTTTCTCATTTAAATAACCACGCATTAATTCGGCATTTCTTCCGGTCCCGCAGCCTAAATCAAGAATATGACTACCGGGACGGATTTCCATGTCCCGAATAACTTTTTTATTGATTTAATATCAATTTATAAAAAATAGGGTTTCCTGTCAATCTTACAGGATAACGTTATTGACTATAAGGCATAGAAGAAGGAAAAAGAGATGATCCGGTTGGAGGAGGACTTATCAGGACATCATGCGGATGGTCGCAGGTTTTATCCCATAGAAGAAATGATGAAAAAATCGTTACAGATCAAAGGATGCCGGGGCAAGGCAATTCTCCTGAGCTAATACTCAGGCAAGATGATAAAAGAATCATAAGCCGGCTTTCAGTAAATGAAAGGTTGATAACATTAGAAAAAAGGTTTAATAAAATTTAATTAAGCCAGTCAACGATACCCCCAAAGAATAAAAAGGAGAAGATCATGAAAATATGCATTATTGGCGCAGGGGCTTCCGGCAGGAGCGCTTCAGGTCAAATAAGGAGTCTGGACAAGGAGGCACAGATAGAAATATTCAGCACCCAGGGTGAGATAGGCTACGCGCCCTGTGAACCCCCTTTTGTACTCAAAGGAATTGCATCCTGGGACGATATATTTTACCCCGGCTCCTTTTTCAAGGATAAAGATATAAATGTTCATCTGAACACTGAAGTCACGCATATAATCAGGGAGGAAAAACGCATCATAGCCGGAGGCCAAAGCTACCCCTATGATAAACTGCTTTTATGCCAGGGGACAGTACCTTCTATCCCCACCATACCCGGATTGGATGGTAAAAATGAATTTACTTTAAGCACGAACATTGCCGATGGGAGGCTTCTGGAGAAAGTCATCCCCCAATACAGCAGTGCTGCCGTTATAGGGGCAGGCGCCATCGGGTTAGAAATCACCCTTGCCCTTATTGCCAGAGGGTATCGCAAGATATATCTCCTGGATATGATGGAAAACATTTTATCGACAGGCCTGGACAAGGATACGGCGCAAAGCATCGAGCACGCGATGCAGAACAAGGGAATCGAGTTAATCCTGGGCGCTTCCATGAGCGGCATAAAAAATACGGCAGGGAAAAAGCATATCATTCTTCCCAATAGAGAGCTGGAAGTAGATCTTATCTTTATTACCACCGGAAGCAAGCCCAATGTAGCGCTTGCGCAGAAAGCGGGGATTGAAATAGGGGAGACAGGGGGAATACTGGTAAACCGTTATTTGCAGACCAATGATCCTGATATCTATGCTGCGGGCGACTGTATCGAGAACTGGGATATGATTATCGGATCAAAGATACGACGCCTGATGGTAACCACCGCCGATAAGACAGGCGCTATCGCCGGCGAGAACCTCATCAAAGGCAATTCTACCCTTTATGAAGGCACGATTATGAGTTTTGTTATTGACGTATTAGGAAATCAGATAGGTGCAACAGGTTTTACAGAAAGGCTTGCAAGGGAGAAGGGGCTTGATGTAGTTTCCACTGCTATCAGCAGCCCTACCTTTCGCCCCCATTTAGGAAACAAGTTTTTATATCATAAACTTATAGCTGACCGCAGGACCGGACTATTAGTCGGAGCCCAGATCATCTCAGATGAGACAATAAGGGGCACAATCAACGAGTTGTCCCTGGCCATCTCCGAGAAAGTCCCTCTGCGCAGGCTTACAATGCTGGAATCCCCTTATTCGCCGGGCATTGGAAGAGATCCTATAGAGGATGGGATAAGAAAGCTGATCCTAAAAATCAACTGACGGCCTTCACAATTAAATGTATTGTTCTATAGATTGCATACGAAGAAGATACGGCGACAACAGCAAAAAAGGTTGATTCAACCTGTTTGCATTTAAGAATGGAGGTCTGTCTCCATTTTTTTGTTGATTCGATAGGCAAAGGCAAGTATCTCAGCCACCGTCTTATATAGCTCCTCGGGTATCTGTTCCTGGAGGTCCAGTTTCATCAGCGCCCCCACAAGGTCAGGATCTTCAGTTATGGGTATGCCCTTTTCCCTTGCAAGCTCAATGATGCGCTCCGCTATCTTTCTGGCACCCTTAGCGATAACGCGCGGGGCGCGATCCCTGGATCTTTCGTATTTCAGTGCTGCTGCCTTTTTAACTTTATTATCTGTCATCTCAGATCCTTTTACACGACTATACTTACATTCTTCTTCCTTTTCCTGAGATTCGGAACTATATCCTCAATGGTCTCCTCTCCCTTTCTTACATCGCAGGATACCTTGACATTCTTTATGTCCAGGGCGCTGAGACCTTTTTCAAGGAAATGGAGATTATCATTCACTATCTTTGCCTTATTCTCGTCATCCATGATTATCTTTACGAACATACCGGATTCTATCATGGATACATTGGCCTGGAACCTTCCCAGCCGTGTAAATTCAAGTAGCACTGTAAAAAAGATCCCGCCCTTTTCATCCCTTTTCTTTGAGAAAATCTCTGCGCCTAAAAAACCGTCCTTTTCAAAACCCGGGATAAAAAACATCCATCCAAGCCCCTCTTCAAGTGTCGAGAGATTCAGCTGCTGATTGCCCTCGATGAGATTAAGGGCCTGCCTTATTTTTACCGCCAGGGTGTCATTTTCTTCCTTCCCCTCATCGAGGAGACCCTTTTGCAGTGAGAGAAGGATGCCCTTCAGGTCTCCCTTCAGGAGCTTCTTTATGGGGCTGTCTTTTTCATCAGAGAGAAGAAATTCGGCGACCTTGCTCTCCCATAACAGGCCGCCAGCCGTGATGCTTTCCTTCACCCATATTCCGCCTTTATCCCCGGCGCCGGCATAGACTAATAACGGGATCAGTTGTCTCAGGTTCTGAACCGCCTGAGCTGTTGTCCTGCTCAAGCCGGCCTGATCCATCGCGCCTTTTAATTCCGTCAGGATATTGGTCAGTGTTTCCCTGGCCGCACCGGCAGACAACATGGCCGGCGGCTGACCGGCCTTAGCAAGAGGGGCCTCAAGTAGTTTAAGCTCGATCCTTGATTCTGTAATGTTCACCTGGAAAAGATGTTTGCTCCCCACCGGCAGGTCCGTTCCTTCCGGCATACTCAGCTCTTTCCCCTTCACTGAAAGCAGCAGTCCGCCATCGGGAAGATTACGGATAACCGTTCCCCTTATAATTTCACCATTTTTCAGATTGATCTTCTGGTCCTGTGCATTAATCCGGAAGGAATGACCGGCGTTATTTATGTCGGATATGTAAATGGACATCAATTTTTATCGAGCACTCAATTTTTGCGTCCCCTGCCCGGAATGTCTCTGGAGCTTTATCAATAATTCAATCTCGTCTATGGACATATTAAGGTGCTGGGCTATCTCCTCCATAGGGAGGCCCTTGGAGACAAGCGCCTTGATTGACGACCTTATCTGGTCGGAATTCTTAAGGGTGTTTTTAGCTCGTTCAGGATCTGCGCCCAGGTCCCTTGCTGCATCCCTGATCCGCATGTATGTCTCTTCCGCCCTTTCGAGGGTCTCATCCAGTTGACCGAGTATTGCACCGCTCAGCTTCCGTTTTTCTTCAAGGTTCCTGTCGAGACTGAGGCTCAGCTCCCTCATCTCGCTGAGTATTGCTTCAGATCTTTGAAAGGCCTCATCCGGTTCATTATCAGTCTTTTTCGACTTTGTGTTAAGCCTCATAAACCAGAAAAGGACACAGGCTATTATAAGGTCTATAACCATCTGAGCTATTATCCAGTTTTCGATTTCCATTATTTTCTCTGTATCCCTCTCGGATTTTTTCCTTATACCTTGAGCCTTGCGCCCTGCGTCTGAAACGCCAATCATAAAAAAGCGATTTCTGAGTTTTGCTAAATAATTATATCTATCTTCCTTTTACTTGAATGAGCCTCATCCGCTTTATCGGTGTCCGTCCTCTCTTTTCCAGACTCTTTCCCTTCAACCGTTATTTTCTCCTCTTCTCTGGGTACAAGGCCGTCCTCAAATTCCTCTTCTTCCTTTTTTTCGCTGTTATTCTTTCGTTTATCATTAAGCTTTTCGTCTATCCTTTTTTTCTGGATTTCCCACACGCCGTCAAGGGCCGAAGACACGGGAGTAGTTCCTTCCATCTTTGAATACATATCCATTTGTTGTTCTCCTCATTGGCTAAATAACCTTTATTTCCTTTATCCTGACAGCCAGGTCTTTAGCACCCAGAGATTCCCTGAATATATTATTTATACCATACTCTATGATCATTTTCAAATCCTCAGTATCTGCGATTGACCTATCGATATCCGTAAGGTATTCATAAACCGCAGCCCTTACCTTCAACTCGTTAGTTTTATAGCGCACAGACGCCACGCCGTCCCATATTACCGAAAGGTCAACCCTGACAGCGCCCCTTGATGAACCTTCCTGAGCCGGGATAAAAAATGGTGAAAGGTCATCCTCCTGAAGATTGTTATTTGAAAGATCTATCGAGTAATCAGGTTTCTTCTCCCCTTTTATCGCATCCAGCAAATCCGGTTTTAAAATGGCTGCCGTCCCCGCGGCAATAAAAATAAATATCAAAAGACCAGGAATCCACCATCTTCTTATCAGTGAAGTCCCGGGGGCAGCAGGCTTCTCCTCTGGTTCTGAAACATCTTCCTGTGACTCGTTGGATGTGTCCTGCCCTGTTTCTTCCTCTGAAGAATCGGTGGAATCCTCCTTTTCATCGGCTATTTCTTCTTTTCCCTTTGCTCTCTTTTTCCTGGCCATAGCTAATGCTCAAAATATTCCTTTAAACCGTTTCTGAGTCTTAAAACCGCCTTGGTGTGGAGCTGAGAGACCCTTGATTCCGTGTATCCCATTACGTCTCCTATCTCCTTCATTGTCAGTTCTTCATAGTAATAAAGAGATACGACAGTTCGTTCATTCTTGGGCAGCCTGTCTATTGCAGCCGCTATAATCCTGACGGCCTCGCTGTGTTTAAGGGATTCAAGGGGAGTGATATCAATGCCCAGAATGCTTATATTTTCTTCATCATCAGTCTGTGATGTGACCTTGCTGCTTTGCTTCAGAACATCATATTCATGAATAACGGATATACCCTTTGACTCATCAAGAAGACGGTAAAATTCTTCGATTCCCAGTTCCAGTTCAGCGGCAACCTCCTCATCCCTTGCAGGCCGCATCTCCCTGTTCTCCACTTTGGCATATGCCTCTGCCAGCTTTTTGGCATTTCTCCTTACAGAACGAGGGACCCAGTCCATAGATCTGAGTTCATCGATCATCGCGCCTCTTATCCTGAACTCCGCGTAGGATTTAAATTCGACACCCTTGTCCGGGTCAAACTTGTCGATCGCATCCAGAAGCCCCATGAGTCCCGAACTCTTCAGGTCGTCCTGGCTTACATGCTGAGGCAGTCTGAGCGCCATCCTCCCCGCTATTGTCTTTACAAGAGGGGCATATTGCGCAATCAGTCTGTCCCTCTCCGCGATGTCGGTCTTTTTCTTTTCTACAAGGGAGGACTGTGTGTACTTTTTAATTTTTTTGGCTGTCATAGGGGTCATTCCCCCGGCCTCCTGCTAAGGTGTAATTTCATCACACAATTACCGCAAATCAATAATGATCAGTGTTCCAGCAGCCTGCGCCAGAAAAATTTGATGTCACCTTCAAAGGCAACATCATCTTCCGCCAGCATCCTCTTGGCAAGAGCCATAATACATTTGCTGGCCGGAATTTCGGGATGGCTTTCCAGGAAGACCTTCTGCTTCCTTACTGCAATAGGGATCTGTCTGTCGTATGGTATCCATCCCAGATAATCAAGAGCCGGGGATGACAGGTACCTGTCCGCTACCAGACTCAGGCTCTTGAAGATCCTGTCCGCTTCATGGCCGCTGCGGGCCAGATTGACAAGCACCTTGAATCTTTTTTGATGGTATTCTTTAATGAGGACCTTAATAAGGGCATAGGCATCGGTGAGGGATGTCGGCTCATTGGTCACAACCACAATCCTCTCCATTGCCGCGTAATTGAAATACATCACGTTTGAAGATATGCCGGCCCCTGTATCTATAAGGATCAGATCAAACTGGTCATGAAGAGAGTCCAGCTCGTTTAACAGAAAAAGTCTCTGACCGTTATCAAGGTTTGTGAGTTCCTGTAAGCCGGAGGCGGCAGGCAGCAGCTTGAATCCGCCCGGGGCGGTGATGATAACCTCATCCAGCGTCTTTTCTCCCTTGAGCACATGGTTGATAGTGTACTTAGGATTAAGACCGAGCATTATATCCATGTTCGCGAGTCCCAGATCCGCGTCCAGGATAAGGACCCTTTTCTTCAGCCTCTGGAATGCCTCGGCCAGGTTGGCGGTTATGCTTGTCTTCCCCACGCCCCCCTTGCCGCTTGTGACCGAGATGACCCTTATATGGTGGGAATCATACATGTTATCCCTTTCAACAATACCACTGGGCGCATGGTTATTCAATCTTATCAGGTTCCTAAGACCGGCAGCTTGATCTGTCATTTCTCTCCTCGCTTATTGAATTATTATGTATTCCACTCATCCCGGCCAGAAGAAAGGTCGCCAACCTCTTCCTGGAAGCGGTCTCAATATCCTCCGGCACATTCTGTCCAGCCGTAAAATATGAGACCGGTTTTTGTCGTGTAAGTAAAAAATTAATCATAGCCGACTGATCTCCGGATTCATCCAGTTTGGTAAAAATCACACTTCTGAATGACAGCTCCCCGAATCTCCTTTCAGCATTAAGCATATTCCGATATTGCGTTCCTGCGCTCAGCACAAGGAAAGGATGTATGTCTTCGTCAATATTGAAAAGCCTTTTAAGCTCCGTAATATCGCCGTTTTTGTTCGGGCTCCTTCCGGCCGTATCGATAAATATCCTGTCGCATTCCCTGTGCTTTCTTATGGCCTCTTTCAGCTCACTGCCGTTTACCGCCACCTCCAGGGGCAGATCCATTATTCTGGCGTAGGTCTGCAACTGGGCAGTTGCTGCGATACGGTACGTGTCAAGAGTTATAAGCGCGGTTTTTTTCCCGCCCCGGACCGCATTCAGCGCCGCAAGCTTCGCGAGCGTGGTTGTCTTGCCGACACCGGTAGGACCGACAAAAGAGTATATCTTTCTTTTCCCGCCCGTCTTTTCCTCCTCATCTATCCTTATCTTATTCAGGACCTTTAAAAGAGATTCCTTGATAAGATCCGGGCGTGGAACGGCGGCATGCTCCTGACCGGTCTCTTCTTCCTTCATCAGGTCCGCGATGATATCGGCATTCAGCCCGAAGGTCTTATAATTGTTGTATCTTTCCTTCAGATCTCTGTTAAAGCAATATTCCGCTTTCAGAAATGATCCTGCGTCGGCGCTGAAGATTGCGTCCTTTATCTCTTTAAGATCCCTTTCAACCCGGTCAAAGGAACTGTAACCTGATATCCGGTCCGCCGGTTTTTCAGAGGCAATATCGTAGTCCACCGCCGCGGTGACCTCTATGGCCTTTTTCCCCCTGCCATAGGCACGACCCGGCCGGGCAACTGTCTTTGTCCCCATGATAACCGCGTCCGGGCCCATCTCCTTTTTGACCATCTTCATTGCTTCCTGGGCATTCTCAGCGACAAATTTCTTTATATTCATTTTCTTATCC
>JAFGIC010000447.1 GCA_016929815.1 Deltaproteobacteria bacterium | reverse complement strand
GTCCGGGCGCCTATGTACATGTCTTGCCTGGCATTGGAGGCTTTGTTGGGGCTGATCATGTTGCAATGATACTCGGAACGGATATCGATCGCTCGGAAAGGACGACGCTCGGGCTGGATATCGGGACCAATACGGAGATTGTAATCAGGAGGCCCGGCAATGACATAATGCTCTCAACCTCCTGCGCTTCAGGCCCTGCCTTTGAGGGCGCGCATGTTACTGATGGCGTGCGGGCCGCAGAGGGTGCGATCGAATCGGTAAGGCTGACGGAAAAGGGCCCGGAATGCAGGGTAATAGGTGACGGCCCAGCGATCGGATTATGCGGATCAGGGATTATAGACGCCGTTGCGGAATTGCACAAATGGGGTATCATTAATGAAAGGGGTCGTTTTAAGAGGACCGACGGAAGGGTGCGATCCGGAGCGCAGGGTTTTGAGTTCAGGATCTTTGAAGGAAAAAGAGGAAAGGGAAGGGTAGTCATTACACAGAAGGACATTGACCAGATTCAATTGGCAAAGGGGGCGATCCGTGCAGGGATTGCCGCCCTTATGGAGAAAACGGGGACATCCCCGGAGGAGGTGGAAGAGGTTATTCTTTCAGGCGCATTCGGATCATATATAAATATTGCGAATGCCGTTTATATAGGCTTACTGCCCTTGTTCCCGAACGCAAAATATAAACAGGCCGGCAACGCCGCAGGACAGGGGGTAAAGATGGCGCTCCTGTCAAAGAATGAAAGAACACGAGCCCAACAGATCGCATCACGGACAGGATACCTTGAACTCACTACGTACAAGGGTTTCAAAAGAATGTTTGCGGAAGGGATGATGTTTGAAAAAAAATAGAGGGCAGATGACTGAAGACAGAAGACAGGATACAGGAGACAGAAGGCGGAAAACAGAATAAAGGATTAAGAAGACCGGCACGACAATGTGCATCTTGCACCGTTTACCTTAAACCGTAAACCATAGACCTTAAACCGCATACCATTTTAAAGGAGTCATAGATATGTTCGCAAAACCTGAAAACTGGGGAAAATTGACGCCGGAGGAGAGACGCACGGTCCGGCTTGATTACTGGGAAAGCGGGGAATGGATAGAATTTGAGGGACCGGAAAAGGCCGAAAAATATAAAAAAAAGGTAAGGCTTTTAAGAGATGCCGTAGAGATGAAAAAAGGGGAGCGTGTCCCCGTAGTGCCTACAATAGGGGGACATCTCCTTAAACGTGCAGGTTTGTCAGGCAGGGAAGCGCTTTATAATTATGAACTCATATCAAAACCCATCATTGATTTTCATAATGAATTTAACCCCGACACGGCAATCTCGCCGATGATGGGATCGGCAAAGGTATGGGAGATGCTTGATTATAAGGTATATGCCTGGGCAGGGCATGGTCTCCCTGATCATCACTACTTTCAGACGATAGACAGGGAATACATGAAGGAGGATGAGTATCCGCTCTTTATTGATGATCCTTCGGGTTTCTATATTAAAGGCTACCTGCCCCGGGTATTCGGGGCAATGGAGCCGCTCAAAAAAATGTTTGAGATACCGACCTTGACGGAGATTGTTCACGTATGCCCTGCGGTTCTTCCTTTCGGGATGCCTGATGTGCAGGATATGCTTAAACGTCTCATGGCGGCAGGGGATGAGGCCATGAAGTTTATGCAAGTATCAGGGAAGATAAACGGGAGGCTTCAGTCGTTGGGTTTTCCCACGCTTAAGAGCGGATTTGCCAAGGCCCCCTTTGATATGATTGGCGACACGATGCGCGGTGTAAAGGGCATGGTAATGGATATGTACCGGAGACCGAACGATGTTATCGCGGCCTGTGACAGGCTTGTGCCCATTGTAATAAGAGATGCCGTTAATGCATGCAACAGCATGGGAGCTGCCTTTGTATTGTTCCCTCTGCATAAGGGCGCCGACACCTTTATGTCGCCCGATCAATACAAGAGGTTTTACTGGCCGAGCCTCAGGGCTGTAATGGAAGGGCTCAACAGGGAGGGAATAATACCGATCCTGTTTGCCGAGGGGAGCTATAACAAACGCCTCGAGATTATCGCGGATTATCCCAAAGGCTGGTCTTTGTGGTATTTTGATCAGACCGATATGCGCAAGGCAAAGGAAATACTTGGGGGCACGGCCTGCATACAGGGCAATGTACCTTCATCCCTTATGACAACCGCCCCTGTTGAGCAGCTCAGGGCCTATTGCAAGGAACTTTTAGAGATATTCAGAGACGGCGGATTCATCCTTGCCAACGGCGCTGTGCTGGACGACAGCACTGACGAGCATGTGCGGACATTATTTGAGGTTGCGCGCGGGTGAGAAAAATCAAATCGGCCCGAATAGATAGAATTCTATTCGGGCCGATTGTTTATACTTAAGCTGGCTTTTTAACGCTCAAACCGCCAGAGGTCATTCAATTCCCCGGCGGTCGCATTTCCATCATAACCATAACCTCCAAAGAGCCACAGGTTGTCTGATGAATCTATCCATGAGACACCTAAATATCTTGCGCCAGGGGTGTTTAATTCCTCTGCTGTACCTATTGTGCCGTATACACCCCTTTGATTAGCCACGCTGCTCCCGGAAACCCAGGTCCATTGTCCTAGTGATGTGTCAATTTTCCAGAGATCATTTAACTCTCCTTCCGCTTTAGGATCAGACGAGTCAAATCCATGACCACCAAAGAGCCACAGGATGCCTGATGAATCTGTCCATGATACGCTGGAATACCTTGAGCCAGGAACATTCGATGGAGCTGCAGTTCCCATTGTACCGTAGATTCCTGATTGATCGATTACATCGCTCCCGGATATGCGGGACCATTGTTTTGTATTGGGATTATATTTCCACAGGTCATTAAGATAACCAAGCTCGGAGTTTTTATCAAATCCCCAACCTCCAAAAAGCCACATATTTCCGTCTGAGTCCATCCATGATACCGCCGAGTCCCTTGAACCGGGATAATATGATGTACTTGGTTGATTGACTGTATCATCGCCCGCGACCCATGTCCATTGATTATTATCCGGATCAAACACCCACAGGTCGTTTAATTCTCCATCTAATCCGGAGTCAGCTGAGTCAAACCCATATCCCCCGAAGAGCCATAGATTCCCTAATGAGTCAGTCCATGTTAAACCTGACTCCCTTGCGCCTGGGACATTCGATGGTGCTGCTGATCCTTTATCGCCATACGTACCTGATTGATCGATTGTATCACTGCCTGAGATCCATTCCCATTGTTCCAAGGATGGGCTGAACTTCCACAGATCATTCAGATCTCCGGGAGTATCTGATGAATCATACCCATAACCCCCGAATAACCACATATTGCCATATGAATCAGTCCATGACATAGCGTAATATCTTGCCCCCGGGGTGCCGGCTGCTCCCAATGTGTCGTACGTGCCAGATTGCTCAGCCGTGTCGCTCCCTGAAACCCAGATCCATTGTCCTGATTCATACTTCCAAAGGTCATTTAAATAACCCTGTAGATTAGCATTATCGTAACCATCCCCTCCGAAAAGCCACAGGATATCGTCCGAGTCTTTCCATGAACTGCTTCCGACTCTTGCACCTGGTGTACCGGTTGTTCCATGACTGGTGCCGTAGGTTCCTTTTTGTTTTACCCTGTTGTCCCCTGAAACCCAGGTCCATTGCTGAACAGTGGTTGGATTATCATCTCCATTTCCATTTTCTTCTTCATCCTCGTCGCCG
The DNA here is from genome assembly GCA_016929815.1 of Deltaproteobacteria bacterium. Classification (GTDB taxonomy): domain Bacteria; phylum Desulfobacterota; class DSM-4660; order Desulfatiglandales; family HGW-15; genus JAFGIC01. The sequence goes on along the minus strand of JAFGIC010000447.1, from coordinate 3,063 downwards.
CCACCGCCACTGCCTGTGATTGTAAAGATTCCGATCATAAGGATTAACAGTATTTTAAATAAGTTATTCATATTAACCTCCTTTGACTATGTTAGGATGGACGAAAATATTATGGCAATTATATGTTAATCAACGCAGTAATTATCCGGTAATATTTATGAAAAATAAGCGGTATTATAATCTATCGGATTTTAAAGGTCAAATTGAAGATTAAATAAAAAAATCGGCTTATTGACTCGGGTGAATAATGTTTTTATACTGACATAGGAGTCATTTATGAATAAAAGAGAAAAGGCAATTGTGCTGTCAAGCGGGGGTATAGACTCCACTACTGTAATGGCTGTTGCCCGTGACAGGGGTTTTGACATTTTCAGCTTGTCATTTTTTTATGGGCAGAGGCATGCCTTTGAACTGAAGGCGGCTGAAAAGGTAGCGGATTTTTTCAAGGTTGAGAGGCACATGACAGCGGATGTGGATCTCAAAAGGATTGGCGGCTCAGCCCTTACGGATAATATCGATGTGCCCAAGTCGAGGGATGAGCAAACCATGGCCCGTGAGATACCGGTTACCTATGTGCCTGCCAGGAATACAATCTTCCTGTCCTATGCCCTTGCATGGGCAGAGGTCCTTGAATGCTCACATATCTTTATCGGCGTCAATGCCGTTGATTACAGCGGTTACCCTGATTGCAGGCCGGAATATATCCGTGCCTTTGAAAAAATGGCCAATCTGGCAACAAAGGCGACAGTTGAGGGGAGATTACACATCACGATTGACACACCCATTATAAATCTGACCAAGGCCGAGATAATTACTCTTGGTCACAGCCTGGGCGTTGACTATTCCATTACCCACAGCTGTTATGATCCGTCGCCCGAAGGGCTTGCCTGCGGGCTTTGCGACAGCTGCGTGTTGAGGAGAAAGGGGTTTAATGAGGCGGGGATAAAGGATCCCACAAGGTATGTTATGAACGGCTGATCGATTTATTAAATATCCTGAAAACAATATAAATAAAACAAAGGAGTGACGGAAATGAAGAATGTACAATTGAAGGTTGAAGGAAATATACTCAAAATTGAGGTGGATCTCTCCAAGGAATTCGGTCCGTCCGCGTCGGGCAAAACGATTATTATTGCTACAACAGAGGGAAATGTAAGCATCCCAGGCACGGAAGATAAAAAGATAGGGCTGAATGTTTACAGGAAGAAATAATAATTAGTGAACGCTCTATCCATTAATGCCTTGTTTATGCATGGGCAGTCATACCTTTAAGCCTGCCAAAAAGCCCTCCCTAATGGCGTCAATAGCCTTTCTAGGGCTTGCGGCATCTCCTATGACATAGACCTCGCCTACAATGGCCTTCAGCTCCTTTTCAAGGCTGTTTTCCGGTTTGGCGCCTGTGGCCAGGACTATGGTGTCGGCGGGGATGATTTCTCTTTTTCCCTCCTTTTCGATCTCCAGACCTTCCGTCCTCACGGCAACGGCCCTCGCGCTCGTAATTAGCCTGGTCTTGAGTCTTTTTAATTCATCCAGTATGGTCCATCTGGTGGAGGGACCGATGCCCGTCCCTGGTTTTGTAAGCATCTCTACCACCGTGACCTCTTTTAAGCCCTTATCCGTAAGGCCCTCAAGCGTATCCCATGTCTCCGCCCTGTTGACGGCAAGGAAATGGAGGGTCTCAGGTGAGATGGTCCCGATGTTAGCCAGATAAAGAGCGGTCTCTAGGCCCACCGCGTTGCCCCCGATTACAGCGATCCTCCGGCCCGGCCTGCCTTTTCCGGACAAGATATCCCACGCCTGAATTACCCTTTTATCGGCTATCCCCTCTATATCAGGCGTTAAGGGGGATGCGCCTGTCGCGATGATTACCGCGTCAGGAGACAGGTCCTTTACGAAATCGGAATCGACACTCTTTTCGAGCAGTATCTCGACCTTAAGCTCATTCAGGTTGCGGATAAGGTCCTCTGCCGCGGTTATCATCTCCCTTCTTCCGGGTATCTCAATGTTGAGCAGGAGCTGTCCGCCAAGATGATCATTTTTTTCCGCCAGTATAACCTTATGGCCTCTCTCGGCTGCCGTGCAGGCGGCCTTCATGCCGGCCGGGCCTCCGCCTATGACGAGAACCTTTTTTTTGTTAAGGGCGTTGACAATCTCCGTCTCTTTTTCGATCCCTGCCCTTGGATTTACAGTGCAAGTTGCGGAGTTGTCCGTGAATATCATGTCAAAACATCCCTGGTTGCATGCGATGCAATGATAAATAGTGTTACTTTTCCCGTTCATCGCCTTGTTCGGCATCTCCGGATCGGCAATGAGGGCACGTGCCATTGTAACAAGGTCCGCCGAACCGTTCCTGATGATCTGTTCTGCTTCGCGGGGGTCATTGATCCGGTTGCTTGATATAACCGGCGCGGAGACGACCGACTTGATGCCCTGCGCCAGATAAACATAGTTGGCATGTGGCACGGACATGGTCAGCTGCGGAACCCTTGTCTCATGCCATCCTCCGGTTATGTCGAAGATGTCGATTCCCTTCTTTTCAAGCTCCGAGGCAAATATCCTTGCCTCTCTATTGGTATTTCCGCCTTCCATGAAGTCATTGCCTGCAAGCCTCATAATGACGGTGTAGTCTTTTCCTACAGTATTTCTGACCTTTTCAGCCGTCTCAAGCCCGAACCTCATGCGGTTCTCGAATGTACCGCCGTATCGGTCGTCGCGCTGATTTGTAACGGGAGAAAGGAACTGGCTTATAAGGTATCCTGCGCTTCCCAGGATCTCGATCGCATCAAAGCCTGACTCTTTTGCGCGCACGGCCGCCTCTGCAAACCTGTCCTGGATAAGAGGTATCTCATCCGTTTCGAGCGCCCTCGGTGTCTCGCCCGTAAATCTGGAACGCACAGCCGATGCGGAGACGGCCTTTTGCCCCCCCCTTGCTGAAGAATGTATATAGCGGCCCGCCTGATATAGTTGCGCCGCTATCCGTGCCCCTCCGGATTTAACGGAGTCAGTCAATCTTTTAAGGCCCGGGATATAGCGGTCATGGTCCATGAATATCATGTCAGGCAT
>JAFGIC010000446.1 GCA_016929815.1 Deltaproteobacteria bacterium | reverse complement strand
ATCATTAAGTTTTATTCCAAGAGTACTGAGTATATTTTTACTCTCTTTGACAAGTCCATCCCAGTTCCCTGTAAACTCATTCCAAATAGATTTATCAGCTTTGCTGTAATGTGTCAGTCCGGTTATTCCTTTTTTAGCCAAGACAGGGTCGAAGGCACCAAAATTGCCTAATTTTCGAGCTACTGAACTTGGAGACCTTTTAATAATTTCAGCTAATTTTTGCACTTCAGGATTATTGGCTTTTGTTTTTGCAAACGGAATTTGGCAGTAATAGTATAGAGCGAGAATCAATTCATCGCGACTCCATTCAACACCATATTTTGCAATGCTATTTGCCATATTATTTTAAGAACGGTGCAATAATGACACAACAATCATCTGCATCCGTCTGAGGTTCATATTCTTTATCAACGTCAACTGTGTATTTAGCGCGGAACTCTCGTGCTGGCATTTTTTCAATATGATAGAGTACTCCATCAATTTGTAATGCACCAACTTGCCGTTGTGCCTCTGGTTGTAATGTAATACCTATTGATTTTCCTTCTTTGTTGGTGATAATGAGCTTATCTTTATGCATAGAGCCAGTTCACCCCCTCTCGTAAAAAAGTCGCCAAAGTTGATTTCTTAAATCGTCTTTTCGTTGCTTATTCAACAAACTGAAACCCTGACAAGGCGGTCCCCCGATAACCACATCGGCTTTGGGGATCTCATTAATACGGTTCTCGACAATACCCAATATATCATCGGTTGTGCAGTGGCACCCGAAATTTTCAGCATATGTTTTTGCCGCATAAGTATTGAAGTCGTTTGCCCATACGGGTTGAAATATCTGACCGAAAATTTGTGAAAAACCGAGTGTAAGTCCGCCAGCGCCGCAGAACAGATCCACGAGTTTATAAGTCTCGGAGGCTTCGCCCAATAAACCTGCCCGCCTGAGACGATATATAGATTCATTGTCGGTCAACGAATTGTAAGGCAAAGGAGTCTTTTTTGTTTTTATCATATTTTAAATATGCCCTTTTAAAATGTAATGCGCAATAGATTAAAGATTAAAACGCCTTCTGTAGAATGATCATTCCATATAATCCTCGGATTTATGTGGATGCAGCTCCTCTGTTTGCAGTCTTTCGATGATGACCTCGCAGTTCTCTATCTCTATCCCGATCCAATGGCGGTTAAGCCTTTCGCATACATCATAAGTAGTACCGCTGCCGCCGAATGGGTCCATTACTAGGTCGCATTCATTTGTTGATATCTGAATGACCCGTTCCAGCACCTTTGTGGATAGTTGATTGGCCGACCTCTTGCTGCTTTTAAATCTCCGATGCCTTACCGGGGTGATGTCATTCCATACGTCGGTCAGGTTTACGCCGTTGGGATTCATTGCGCCTCTGTGTCCGCCATAGTCCTTAATCTCCTTGCCGCAATGACGGCAGGTCTCAATAGGTGTACGCACCTTCCTGAAGGTCTTTGGAGTTCCCTTTGTGTAATAAAGGAGGCTGTAATGGGAGGGATAAAGCCTGCCGGGGATAGGCAATGAGAGCTTAACATTTACGGCAATCCAGTGCCTAAACATCATACCGGCCTCGGTCAGGTGATTTCCAAGAATAATGTTCCACTTAGGCAGGTTATAGATAAAGATTGCCCCTCCCGGTTTAACCACGCGGATGCATTCATCCACCCAGGCGCTGCACCAGGCAATATATTCTTCATCTGATTTGCTGTCGTTTACAGCGGCCCCATAGACCTTTGAGAGGTTAAATGGCGGATCAGCAAATACGGTATCAATTGATTCGCTTTTTATAAATGGAAGGATCTCCTGGATGTCTCCATTAAAGAGCACACCTTTTTGAGTGGAATATGCGATTTTATCCTCTATGCCAGGATTAATGGTGTCTTCTTCCGGCATCCGGAATTTTTGATCTTTAAAAGCGTGTTGAATCATAACCTGTTAAAAGAAACGGATTAAAGTATGGAACAGATTGAATAGCCCTTGCCTCTTCTTAAAACTATAGGCCAGGCCTATCTTGGTGTCAATATGATATCTCATTCAATAGAGTTTTAACCACGAACCACAGGAAAGACACAAAAAATGGATGATATAATTTGCTGAGAAAGGTTTGAATATTTAAGTGATCGTCCATTAAATGCAAAGCGGGACGACCGAGGGATACACAGGCAAGGAGCCTGGGTTTTCCAGGCTCCCTAATATATTCATATAACTTGTCGATATTATTGTATTCAAAGATTGTCTTTGATATGGAATTATTTCTGTGCCGGGGGGCCGCCTGCCTGTCCGCTGCCAGGGGCGCCACCCTGGCCGCTCCCCGCCATATTCTCTGCCGCCTTTTTATTGGCCTCTACAAATTCCTCTATAGATGCCTTTCCATCCTTATTGGTGTCAACATCAAACATTGGAATGGCTCCCATTATATCGGCCTTGGTGAGATTTCCGTCCTTGTCCTTATCCAGCATCAGGCAAAAGAGTTTGTCATAGGAATCCTGGGTCATGCCGGATGCCAGCCACTCCTCTTTATTTACTAAACCATCCTTATTGGTGTCCATCGCCGCATAAACCGGAGTCATATCGAGCTTGGCCGCACCTTGTTCTCCCTGGGGTGAACCGCCGGGAGCAGCGCTTTGAACGCTACCGGGATGGCCGCCTTGAGTTTGGGCCAATGATAGACCTGAAATCGCCAGACAAATGATTGTAACGCCGAGTATCTTATGAATTTGCATCTTTACCTCCATAACATTTTCAGTGATAGTGTTAAAATAGGATTCGTAAATTGAATGAATGTACGAAAAATCCACGGTAATGTCAATTCCGTGGATAGAAACGAAGGCTCGGGATCTCGATTCCATCCATAAGCGATTCAATGGCCAGAGGCCGGATGATTGCCGAGAAAAAAGGACAAAGGTTATTAAAAGATTGATATCTTAACAACCTGACAGGGTGCCCGTTTTAAATCTAAAGACGTAATTTTATGATAAGGTTAAAATGACTGCAGGGAAAAGGTAAATGATTTTTAACGCAATAAAAGAAGATTTGAGGATATACGGAATTTATATTCCATGAAGACAGGCTAAACATTCTTAATAGCAAGTTGATCAGGGCCAATAAAAATCTTTTGGTATGTTTAGGGTGTTTCATGGTTAAAAAGATTTTAGTTCATTTCTCTTGACCGAGATGCAATAAAGAGATTATTCTTCCACATCTTTTCCCATATTGGAAACAGTCCGAAGATTTCTGTTCCTGTTTTTAAACAAATTGTTATTGCAAACGGTTAATGCTCTATGAAACGATCAACATTCATTTGCCGAACGTCAGCTGCCTTCGTAATTTTTTTCCTGATCTTGGGGATCTGCATCTGCCCTAGCTACGCGAAGATGTCAAAACATGTTTATGTAAAGGCCCAATTCCTGAGCCTGGAGGAAGTCGATCAAAATGACGGTAAAACCCTTGAAGAGTCAGGCGCGCTTATCGGAATCGGCTACAAACTGATCCCGGAACAGAGATCGTCCTCATTCAGCGGTGACGGTGAATTATACTATGGGGTCGTGGCATATGAAGGGCAATCCCAAGGGGGAGTGGCTTTTAAGGACAAGAACAAGTATTCCGGAATAAATCTCGATGGAAATTTCAATGTCTTCCTGTGCAATCTGGCCTCGGATGAACAGTCTCTGATGGCCGTGGGCGGCCTGGGGATCGACAGCTGGATCCGCTCCATAAACCTGATTCGCAAGGAGTACGGCTACAGGGAAATATGGACCAATTTTTACGGCAGAGCGGGATTGGGGCTCTATCTGATGAAAGACGTTTATATCTCAGGAGGCGTCAAAGTCCCCTTCTGGACGAGCAAGCACATTGGAGATTTTGATCTCAGCCTGAATCCCAGGGGGAAAACAGGGGTCTTTCTCGAGACTACGATATTGATGAAATATATTTCCCTGTTTCTTTTCTATGAGTCCAATAGATTTGAGGGCATTAATAAAGACTCACAAAAGTCCGATCAATACTATGGCTGGTATCCGGAGACAAAAGGCAGGAACATCGGTTTTTCATTGCGGTCCCGTTTTTGATAAATATTTTTAATCAGGAAATATTCGAATAATGGCCGGCATACCGGAGAGATCCTTGTTCTTGATTTTGCGGGTGAAAATATTTATTGTACGAATAGTATATTGATCTCTATTTCCTGTCCGCCACCTGGAGGTGAGGCGTGTTTTGATGCAACAGTTGAGCAAAACCAAGAGACTTAAAAAGGAACTGGGCCTCCTTGATGTCTATGCAGTAGCGACAGGCACCACACTGAGCGCGGGTTTCTTTCTGTTGCCCGGGCTGGCTGCCATACAGGCAGGCCCTGCGCTTATTGTATCCTATCTGATTGCCGCGATTCCCCTTATACCCGCTATGCTCAGTATTATAGAGCTTTCCACAGCCATGCCACGGGCCGGGGGGATATTCTATTTTCTGGACAGGGCGTTAGGCCCTGCATTCGGAACAATAGGGGGCATAGGAACATGGCTTGTCTTAATTTTAAAGGCCGCCTTTGCATTAATCGGGATGGGGGCCTACCTTGAATTATTCTTCCCTCAGATTCAAATAGTCCCTGTCTCCATAGGCCTTGCTGTTTTTTTAGGGGTTATTAATCTGTTCGGAACCAGGAAAAGCGGCAGATTCCAAACAGTATTGGTTATATGCCTATTGATCCTGCTTTTAATTTATATGGTCGGAGGGATCCCGCACTTGGAAAAAAGTCATTTTGATAATTTTTGGGGCTCGGGGCTGTCCTCAATAATATCCACTGCAGGCTTGGTCTATATCAGCTATACCGGAGTTACAAAGGTTGCAAGCCTTTCCGAAGAGGTCCGTAATCCTGATAGAAATATTCCGTTAGGGGTCATCCTTTCGATTTTTACCACAATAATAATTTATGCCGTTGGAACAACAATAATGGTGGGCGTGCTTCCCATGGAACAATTGAAGGGCGATTTAACCCCGGTCGCTTCATCCGCAAGGGCATATCTAGGAAAAACAGGGACAATTCTTTTATCCATAGCCGCAATGCTCGCCTTTATTTCCGTGGCCAATGCCGGGACAATGAGTGCGTCCAGGTACCCTCTTGCAATGAGCAGAGATCACATTGTGCCCAGATATATCAGGAGATTGAACAAAAACAGGGTGCCTTTTATATCAATAATATTGACCGTAACAACAATAATACTGGCGATTCTGTTTTTTAATCCGACCCGGATAGCAAAGCTGGCGAGTTCTTTCCAGCTCTTTTTGTTTGCGATGACCTGCCTGGCCGTAATTGTAATGAGGGAAAGCCGGATTTATTCCTATGATCCTGGTTTCAGGTCCCCTTTTTAT
>JAFGIC010000008.1 GCA_016929815.1 Deltaproteobacteria bacterium | reverse complement strand
GCTCTGCCTGCTGAGCTACGCTGGCAATTTTGAAAAAGATAAACAATGAAGATAGATATATATTGAAAATATATCAATATGCATATTTGCCTATTAGATGAGTATATTTTTAATTAATGAAATAATTCTCTGATTTTCTCTTAATATCTTTCAAATACTATTTATTGCAACTTTTTTCTTATTTTTTAATAGACGTTTTTCTTCATGTTTTACTAATATAACTTGAGTGCATAAAGATCAAAATAATTTTACCACAAAATTATTGCATATGCCTTTTCTTTGTGATATTTTTTCAAATTATTTTATCCTGTAAATACAAGGAAAAACAATAAGCTGCTTGCAGGGAGGAAAAATTCATGGTGTCATTGCTTGGTGGAATAATAGCATTAGTACTGGGTATAGTCGCTCTTATATTCTGGTTTGGAGAACTTCTTGATGTGCTTAAAGGGACTCTGCCGATTCTGTTCATCCTCGGCGGCATCCTGGCCGCCTATCTGGGCTTCGAAGAAATTAAAGATAAATCCTCTTCGAACAACCAGAACGATGAGACAAATGAGTTGAAAAATGAGGTACAGAATCTTAAGGAAGAGATAAAGGGGCTCAAAGAGAAGAAATCGTCCGGGGAAGCCGAAAAAAAGGAATAGTTAAAGCTTTGATAACGTTCAAAGCTTTAAGTATATTAATTGCTATCTTATCCTAATTGCCGGTTATCTCAAGTTTATTAAAGAAATAGCCTATTTCAAACTCCGCGGTTTCCCTGGAGTCGGAACCGTGGACAATGTTTTTTTCAATATCTTTCGCAAACTCTCTCCTTATGGTTCCCTCCTCTGCGTCCTTATAATTTGTGGCGCCCATTAATTTCCTGTATCTCTTTATGGCGTCCTCCCCTTCCAGTATCATTACGACACATGGTCCGGATGACATAAAGTCGGTAACGCTCTCAAAAAAAGGTTTGCCCTCATGCACGGCGTAGAAGCCCTTGGCCTGCTGCTTGGTCATCAATATCATTTTCATTGCAACGATCTTGATGGCCTGGCCATCTATTCTCCTGATAACCTCCCCTATCAAGTTCCTGGAAACGCCGTCAGGTTTAATAATCGATAATGTCCTTTCTTTCATCAACAACTTCCTCCTTCAAATATTTAATTGCCTTTAATAACAATAAATTTCATTATACAGTCAAGATATTTTTCTACGTTTAATAACCCCTGCTGTAATAATCATAGTAATTCAGGACATTACGCACATAATTCCTCGTCTCTGTAAAAGGAGGCATGCCATGGTAGGCCTCCACTGTTTCAGGTCCCGCGTGATATGCCGCCAGCGCCAATCTTTTGCTGTAATTAAATCTCTCGAGTAAAAGTCTCAGATAGCAAGTCCCCGCAATGATATTCTCTTCAGGGTTGAAAGGTTCTTTAAGATTCATGTACGAGGCCGTATCAGGCATTATCTGCATCAGTCCTTGTGCGCCCTTTATGGAAACGGCCCTGCAATCAAAGTCTGATTCCGCCTTTATTACCGCAATTATCAACGCCTTTTCAACCTTAAATCTTTCTGCCGCCTGTCGGATAATCCGTTCATATCTTTTAAGATTATCTCCTGAACCAAAACACCAGTAACCATCCTCACCCAGATAGCCTCGAATATCAGCTGAAAGAGACGAAGGCATTAAGAAAAGTATTATCCCTGTTAATGTGAAAAGAAGTAATGTCTTGAGATATGATGTGTGCATTCTGTCTTCTGTTTTCTGTCTTCTTCTGTCTTCTGTATTCCGTCATCAGTCCTCTGTCGTCTGACCTCTGACTTCTGTCGTCTGTCTGTTGACAGCCTCCTTTGAAAGCAGTTTTATGATCTCGTTGTTCTGATTGATAATCTCGTCATACTTGCTGAGTATCCGGTCATACCTGGAAAGCATCTCCCTGTTCTGCTCGTAAATAAGTTCGAGCAGCCTCGTTGTCTGCCTGGTTGAAAGGGCCGTCTGTTCAAAGACATAATCCGTTCTCACGGAGCTTGAACCTGAAGGCGGCTTCAGGGCCTCATAATCCTTGTTGTATTGTTCATTTATTTCATCAATGGATTGGCCCGGGGCAAACCCGGGAATTAAAATGATCTGCAAAAAAAGGATAATCTCAAAGAGTATTTTTTTCATCTGTCATTTCCCTCCTGTTCTTATGGCATCGATTCCCCTTCATTTGATTTCCCGGATCCGGAGGAAACATTTTTCTCTTTCATAGAGGAAGTGGTTTTTTCTTTTTCAGAGGGATATACAAATTTCCAATCCGAATATTTAACCGCCTTTTCAAAATCCTCATACTCATCCGGAAAATTACCTGTCTTCACGGGGGTCCCCACGCCCTTACTGAATACACCTTTGATCCTTCCTCCCTGCACTGTTATAAGCCCCCACTCGCCATCCTTTGTCATCGGGTCTTTATATATCTTTCTCAGGTGTCTTTGTGTTGTGAGATAACGCGGATCCTTTAAAAGATCATTAAGTGATGCAGGATATTGAGAACCTCCTCCGCCCGGCACCCCGTTGTAATAGGATTCAATGGCCCTGCGTATCTGATCACCACGGAACAGCAGTTCCTTTTCTTTTTCTCTTTTAATTATAGTGCTCCAGTAGGCGCTTCCGGAAGTAAGAGATATGCCTATTACCGTAACGAAGATAAGTGCGGCAATGTATGAAAAGGCGTTTTCTTTTGCTATAGCGCTCATAACATTGTTAATTAGTCAAATGATTAACTGGTCGATTTGTTAATTAGTGTTCATCCGAAAACACCAATTTTCGGATTCACGCTGTCAGTCCCGCCAAGGCGGGATCAGCAAAAACTTATTAATTCAACGAGTTAGCTGAATGCTAATCGCTGAACGCTGAAAGCTCCATCCATAAATGCCTCCTTTATGGATGGACACTAATTATAGTGAAAGACTTTAATAAAATGATTCAACCATTCACAAATATGCTATTCAACTAATCACATCCGTCACCATTCATTATACGGCACATTATTCAACCCCACAAGGTCACTCCCGCTGTGAACGTCATAGACGCCCCCCTCAGCGCCTTCCGGAGGGATAATAACCCAGGTGGATGAGGATTTTGTAAAGGGGTCCTCAGGCACCGCCCTTATATAATGTTCTTCAACCAGGTTTTCGAGTGAGTCCGGATAGGCCCCGTGGTCGGCGTAATATTGATC
>JAFGIC010000445.1 GCA_016929815.1 Deltaproteobacteria bacterium | reverse complement strand
AGAGGTTTGGGCATACTGGTTGTTGAAAGCAGGCTTGTTTTCAGTCTGGTCGAGGCGTTTTTCGGGGGCAGCGGAAGCGGATCCACAAAGATTGAGGGGAGGGAGTTTACCTCAATCGAGAGGAAGATTATCGAGAAGGTGGTCCAGATGGCCCTCTTTAACCTGGTAGAGGCGTGGGAGGAGATTAATCCCATAAAGACGGAATTTGTCCGGTCGGAGAGCAATCCCCTGATAGTTAATGTCGTCCCCGGAGAGGAACTTCTGATATCCTCCAAATTCGAGATAGAGATGAACAGGGTGCTGGGCAATATCGTAATTTGTGTGCCCTACACTGCATATCAACCCATAAGAAACAAGCTTGCAGGCAGCTACAGGGACGAGATACAGGTGACACACCTTGACAGGCCCTGGATTGAAGGATTGCAACGCAAGCTCATAGGCACACAGGTTGAAATGACGGTGAATCTCGGCAGGACCTCCCTGTCTATTAAGGATTTCATGAATCTGAAAGACGGGGATATTATTGTCCTGGATAACGAAAGCAGCAGGCCTATCCTGGCTAAGGTGGAAGGCATACCATTGTACGAAGGTTTTGCCGGCAGATATAAGAACAAGAAGGTTTTTAAGGTTGAACAGCCCTATATCCAAAAGGGTTAATAAACCGTTTAATCATGAGGTGTAAATATGGCTGACAAGAGCACATCGGAAAAAGACAGCAGGTCCGACATGAATTTGCCGGATATCGACAATGAATTTGGGGGTGTTGATACCACGCACAACATGGATTTTCTGCTTGATATCCCTCTGGAAATAACGGTTGAACTCGGGAGTTCTAAGATAACAATAGGAGATCTCCTAAAACTGAGCCAGGGATCAGTCGTTGAACTCAATAAATTGACCGACGAACCCCTGGATATCTATGTCAATAAGAAACTCATGGCCCACGGAGAAGTTGTTGTTGTAAACGAGAAGTTCGGCATACGCCTCACCAACATAGTCAGCCCGGGAGAAAGGGTTAAGGGCCTTTCGTGATAACATTGCCTGAAAGGCGCTGTCATGTGTTCGATAAACTCACAACGGGAGAATAAAAATGACCGATGGTTTGGGCATTATGTCAATAAAGATGCTGCTGGCGTTAATAATAATGCTGGGCCTGATCTTTGCCCTCGTTTATGTTCTGAAACGTTTGAAAATAGGGACATTGTCAGGAGGCGGATCTCATTCCATGCGTCTATTGGGCTATTTGAGTCTGGCGCCCAAGAAAGGGATCGCACTTGTTGAGGTTTGTGATCAATGGATTGTGATAGGCGTCGGCTCGGATACCGTAAATCTGATATCAAGGGTTGAACGTCCGGCCTGCGATGCGGCCCCGGATGTCGGCTACGGGGGAGGCGGGAGCGCATTCCAATCCATACTGGAAGGTTTCGGTCTTTCGAGGAAGAACCAGAGGATAACGGATCCGGGAAAAAATGAGCGGATATAATAGAAAGATATATTTTATCTGTGCGTTTTCAGCGCTTGTCGCGATGTTTATTGTTGAAGGACATGCATGGGCGCAGGACCCTATAACACTGCCGACTGTGCGAATAGGATTCGAAGAGGCGGAAAGTCCACAGCAGGTCTCTACCCTCCTGCAGATAATATTCCTGATGACGGTGTTGTCCCTGGCGCCGGCTATCCTGGTCATGATGACATCCTTTACGAGGTTTGCTATCGTCCTGGCCATGGTTAGACAGGCCCTAGGCACACAGAATATGCCGCCGACACAGATTATAATAGGCCTTGCGCTTCTGCTTACATTTTTTCTTATGTCTCCTGTTTACACAGAGATCAACAAGGATGCCCTGCAGCCCTATTTGTCCGAGGAGATATCACAGCAGGAGGCCCTGGACAAAGCGGTTAAACCCATAAGGGCATTCATGCTTAAACAGACCAGAAAAAAGGATATAGCGCTCTTCATGGATATATCGGGCAATGAGAAACCCAAGGATTATGATGATGTTCCCACGTTGGTGCTGGTATCTGCCTTCTCCATAAGCGAGTTAAAGACGGCCTTTCAGATAGGTTTTATCATCTATATTCCATTTCTTGTCATTGACATGGTTACGGCGAGCGTGCTGCTGTCAATGGGCATGATGATGTTGCCGCCGTTTATGGTATCGCTTCCCTTTAAACTGATGCTTTTTGTCCTGGTTGACGGGTGGAACCTCCTGGCGGGATCGCTAATCAAGAGTTTCGGTTAAGAGGTTTTAAAATGACCCCTGAATATGTAGTGAGCCTTGGAAATGAAGCCGTTAAATTGACGCTCCTGCTGTCACTTCCCCTTTTAGGAGTGGGGCTGGTGGTGGGGTTGCTCGTCGCGGTTATTCAGGCAACCACCCAGATACAGGAGATGACACTCTCCTTCGTGCCGAAGATAATTGCTGTTCTGCTGGCGTTGCTTGCCGTGTCCCCATGGATGCTTAACATGATGGTGACCTTTACCGGCAATCTGATACGGAACATCCCTGATATAATAAAGTAGGCAAGAACATGGCCTTTCTACTCGAATCTCTGGAACAGATGCAGGGCTTTTTCTGGGTCCTGATGAGGGTGAGCATCATCGTCTTTTTCCTGCCCCTGTTCGGGGCCAGGGGGGTGCCTTCACTATGGAAGATAGGCCTCTCTATGCTGATCGCAATTGTCCTCATGCCCGCGGTTCCACAGGTGTCCCAATATCCTGAGACAGCGGCTCAGATAATAATTGCCTTTATTTCGGAGGCATTGCTGGGTTTCATACTGGCATTGACAGTCAGTATGTTTTTTACTTCAATCCAGATGGCGGGACATTTCATGAGCTTCCAGATGGGGTTCTCAATGGCAACCATTATAGACCCGCAGTCGGGTGTGCAGAATTCCGTTCTGACCGAGATGATGTATGTACTGACCATACTGCTGTTTTTTACAATGGACGGGCATCACATATTTCTGAAGGCCCTGGCGGCTTCTTTTCAGGCAGCTCCACCCACAGCGATTGTTTTCGACAACTCAATTGCCGGCATCCTCGTAAAGGTAAGCGGAAATATGTTTCTGGCAGGACTTAAACTGGCCGCACCTTTGGTAATAGCGTTATTCCTCTCCAATCTCTGCCTGGGGATAATAGCCAGGACCGTGCCTCAGGTCAATATCCTTATGGTGGGATTTCCCATTAATATATGCATTGGTCTCATATTCCTAATGATGACGCTTGCGAATATCGCCCCCTTTCTTTCAGGGCTCTTCAACGATATGGGCGAGGCCCTCATGGGTCTCATACGCCTGATGTAGGTCAATAATGGCAGAAGAGAGTTTCCAAGATAAAACCGAACAGGCAACCCCTAAAAAAAGGGAGGATGCCAGGAAGAAAGGACAGGTGGCGAAGAGCAGGGAGGTGTCTTCGATAGCAATCCTCGCTGCAGGCGTTATATACATGTTTTTCAATGCCGACCGCTTGATCCACAGGCTTGAAGAGGATATAACCGGCACATTCGCAAACATCCCCCAAATAGCGTCCGGGGAATTAGGCATTGAGACGTACCTGTCACAGACCATTCAGGACTTTCTTATCCTTATCCTGCCTATGCTGATCCTCCTGCTTGCCGTATCCCTGGGCGCCAACCTCCTTCAGACCGGTTTTATCATGAGTGTCGAACCTTTGACGCCGGACATGTCAAAAATAGACCCGATAAAAGGGCTTGGAAGGATCGTTTCCAAGAGGACCATAGCGGAATTATTAAAATCCATCTTCAAAATCATTATTGTGGGATGGGCTGTTTTCTCAACCCTCAAAAATGATTACAAACTTCTTATCCCATTGATGTATCAGGATAATATACAGATCTTTAACGCCCTGGGCCAGATATCCCTTAAGGTCCTCACCAGGGCTTGTTATGTCATCTTTGTCCTGGCGGTGCTTGATTACATTTATCAGAGATGGGAATTTGAACAGAATTTAAAGATGACAAAACAGGAGGTTAAGGATGAGTCCAGGCAGACAGAGGGCGATCCGCTGGTAAAAGGCCGCATAAGGTCAATACAGAGGGAGATGGCAAAAAGGAGGATGATGAAAGAGGTGCCAAAGGCGGATGTTGTCATAACCAACCCTACTCATTATGCGGTTGCACTGGTTTACAGGCCTGAGGAAAAGATGACGGCGCCTAAGATCATTGCAAAGGGGGCCGACAGAATAGCCTTGAAGATTAAGGAGATAGCTGCAGAACAAGGCATCCCGATGGTTGAGAACAGACCCTTGGCACAGAATTTGTATAAATTGGACATAGGGCAGGAGGTGCCCCCGAAGTTTTATAAGGCGGTAGCTGAAATACTGGCCTATGTTTATGGTCTTAAAAATAAAAAGGCCGGGAAAGTATAATTAAGTCTGAACACATGGAGAATAGATGGCAGAAGCCAAGGCCCTGTTAAAGAAGAATTCATTAATGGCGAACATGGATATAGGGATCGCTGTAGGTATTATAGGAATACTTATGGTAATGATTCTGCCCATGCCCACTCAGATCCTTGATCTGCTTCTGGCCTTGAATATCTCGCTGTCCGTGATGATAATACTTGTTACCATCTATGTGGTAAAACCGCTCGATTTTTCCGTGTTTCCATCCCTGCTTCTTCTGACAACGCTTTTCAGACTGGCCCTTAATATCGCGTCAACCAGGCTTATCCTCCTGAACGGCCACACAGGCCTTCTCGCGGCAGGCAAGGTCATAAGGGGTTTCGGTTCCTTTGTTGTCGGAGGGAACTGGACTGTAGGCCTGATCGTTTTTGTCATACTCGTAATAATAAACTTCGTGGTAATAACCAAGGGTTCGGGAAGGATTGCTGAGGTCGCCGCCCGTTTTACCCTTGACGCCATGCCGGGAAAACAGATGAGCATAGACGCCGATCTGAATGCGGGGCTTATTGATGAGGATACCGCAAGGGCCAGGCGCACAGAGATATCAAGGGAGTCGGAATTTTACGGCGCCATGGACGGTGCAAGCAAATTCGTGCGGGGCGACGCCATTGCAGGCATCATCATAACGCTCATTAATATTGTGGGCGGCCTTATCATAGGCGTGCTGCAGATGGGACTTGATGTTTCCGCGGCTGTAGAGAACTACACCCTGCTTACCATAGGAGACGGCCTTGTATCCCAGATACCCGCCCTTATAATTTCGACCGGGTCAGGCATACTTGTAACAAGAGCAGCCTCGGAAGGGCAGAACATCGGCGTTGAAATGGGACGACAGATGGGCTTTCAGCCGAAGGCCCTCATGATCGCCTCGGTTATTATCTTTTTATTCGGGCTGACTCCGGGTATGCCCATGATCCCCTTCACAATCCTTTCCGCGGCCATATTCTTTGTGGCCAGGACTTTGAAAATGCAGGATATCAAAAAGGTTGTGGAGAAGGAGGCCGCGCCCAAGGAGGCAAAGCCCGAGATTACACACGAAGAGATTGAAAGACTCCTGCCCCTGGATCCCCTTGAGCTTGAGATAGGATACGGGCTTATACCTGTTGTGGACAACAAGGGACAGGGCAACCTTCTTGACAGGATACGGGCGCTTAGAAAGCAGTTTGCCACGGAGATGGGCCTGGTCATGCCTTCCCTTCACATAAGGGACAACCTTGAACTCAAACCGAATGAATATTCATTCTGCATCAAGGGGAACGATGTAGCCAGGGGCGAGCTTATGCCGGAACATCTGCTGGCCATAGATCCCGGCGATGCAAAGGGAAAGATAGAGGGGATCAAGACAAAGGATCCGGCCTTTGGTCTGCCTGCCGTGTGGATAACGCCTGACAAGAAGTCCGCTGCGGAACTGGCCGAGTACACGGTCGTGGAGCCTGCGAGCATACTTACAACTCATCTGTCTGAAGTTGTAAGACAATATGGATACGAGTTCCTGGGAAGGCAGGAGATTCAGCGGCTTCTGGATAACGTATCCAGGACCAGCCCGAAGGTTGTTGAAGAACTTGTGCCCGGTCTGCTGAGCCTGGGTTCACTGCAGAAGGTGCTGCAGAACCTGGTGCGGGAGCAGGTCTCCATAAGGGATCTCCTGTCGATTATCGAGACCCTGGCGGATTATGCGCCCATGACAAAGGATACGGATATCCTTACCGAATATGTCAGACAGAGGCTGGCGCGTTCCATTACCAAGCCCTATCTCATGGGTAAAAAGACCCTTAAGGTCCTTAACCTGAAGCCTTCTGTGGAAGAGATGATAGCAAGGGGCATCAACCAGACCGATTACGGGGCATATCTGGCGCTGGGACCCAAGGATGCCAGGAAGATCATTGAGCAGGTAAAGAAAGGCATTGACAGTATCGCCGTCAAGATAGAACAGCCGGTTATTTTATGTTCCACGGCTATAAGAAGACATCTTAAAAAATTGTGCGATAGTTTTCATGTTCAGGT
>JAFGIC010000444.1 GCA_016929815.1 Deltaproteobacteria bacterium | reverse complement strand
CTTTACCGTGCTTTTCAAATGCGGCGATAACTCCATCCATGTTGTTGTATGGCACGGATATGGTATGTCTGGCGAGGTCCCTCGGCACGCCCGGGCTGCCGGGGATGCCCAGGGTCGCCACGCCCGAGCCCGCGGAAACGAGAAGACTGTCCGCGTGGCCGTGGTAACACCCGTCGAACTTGAGGATCTTATCCCTGCCGGTATATCCCCTCGCAAGGCGCAGGGCGCTCATTGTCGCCTCTGTGCCTGAATTGACCATCCTGACCATCTCGACCGAGGGGACCATTTCAACTATTGTCTCTGCCATCTCCACTTCAAGCTCTGTGGGCGCCCCGTAGCTTGTCCCCTTTGACAGCCTCTCTTCGAGGGCCTTTACCACCTCCGGATGCCCGTGGCCCAGTATCATTGGCCCCCATGAGCATACATAATCGATATATCTGTTTCCGTCCGCGTCCCACAGAAAACAGCCTTCGGCGCGCGAGATGAACAGCGGGTCAACTCCGACCGCTTTTCCCGCGCGGACAGGGCTGTTTACACCGCCCGGTATATATCGAATTGCCCTCTTAAAGAGATCACTTGATTTTTCTCTCATGTTTTTTCTCCGAAACATTGAATAAAAAATGATAAAATAAAATATCTGTAGAGATACATGTGAAACCGATTTTTAAAAATATTCCATGCTGGTCTTTTTAAATTCCCTTTTGCTGAAGAGGAGGGTGTAATCCTTGATGCCGACCTTCCCGGACATGCGTTCCGCGATCTTGCGGCAGTCCTCGTCGCTTTTGCCGTGGATCATGGTGTAGAGGTTGTATCTCCAGTCCTTTTGCGGCTGCCTCTGATAGCAGTGTGTCACCTCTTTGAATTCAGCCAGGGCCTTGCCTGTCTCCTCTATCCTGTCTTCCGGCACGCACCATGCCGCCATGGCGTTGGACCTGATGCCGGCAGATCTGTGATAAAGGGTGGCCCCGAATCTCCTTATTACGTCGTCTTCAATAAGGTTTTTCAACCTGGCAAGAAACTCATCCTCTGTAATTCCCGCCTTTTCGGCAAGCACGGCAAAGGGCCTGGGATCTACGGGGATGTCGCCCTGTATCAGGCGAATAATTTTTTTGTCAAGGTCGTCAATCATAAAAAATCGTTCTAATCCGGACAGGCTGTAATAAATAAATTTCTAACACAAAAACACTAAAAAGGACCATCAGACAGGATTTACATGATATACAGGATCATTTTTTTGTCTTTTTATTAGAGTGAAATATTAACATCATAAAAATCCTGTTGATCCTGTCAACTAATAAAGAATATTTCGTTATTAAGGATTAAGGATAGATATGACTTCAACATATTGTCTTGTCAAGGATAAAGAGGTTCTCACTTATTGCTGAGATATAAGAAAAATCTCGATGTCGGATTTTATTTTTTGTATAATTGATGTTAATAAAAGGATTGTCTGACATGGCCGGAATTCAGGATTTAATAGAAAGAAAGATAAAAGAGGCGCAGGAAAGGGGCGAATTTGATAATCTCCCCGGCAAGGGGAAACCACTGAAACTGGAGGATGATAGCGGGGTGCCCGAAGACCTCAGAGTGACATACAAGATACTGAAAAACGCCGACTGCCTTCCTCCTGAGCTCGAACTTAAAAAGGAGATCAGGCAGATGGAGGACATGCTTGCCGGGATCCCGGATGAAAAGGAGAGATACCGCTTGATAAAAAAGATAAACCTGAAGATAACCAGGCTGAATATGATGGGCCGCGGATCGCCGCTGCTGGAGGCGGATCAGGCGTATTACGGTAAGGTGCTGGACAAGTTGAATGGAGAAGAGGAAAGAGGGAAAAGGAAAGAGGAGAGAGGAAAGAGGAAAGAGGAAATAGGGAAAAGGAAAGAGGAGATAGAAAAGAGAAGAGAGAAGAGAGGAAATAGAAAGCAGATATAATCGATTCTGCTATTTTCTGTTTCCTGTTTTCTCTATCCTAATTTCTCTTTTCTACTTTCTCTTTCCTCTTTCCTCGTCTCTCAGTGTCCTGCGCAACACCTTACCGAGGATATTTACCGGCAGGCTGTCGCGAAATTCTATTATGGACGGGACCTTATGATGGGCCATGTTCTTCTTTGCCCACAGATGGATATCCTTTTCCGTCACATTTCCTATGCTTTCCGGATAGAGTTCGATAAATGCCTTGACTGTCTCATCACCCTTCCTGTCGGTCACCCCTATGACCGCTGCGTCTTTTATGTCAGGATGCTGATGGAGGAGATCCTCCACCTCTGCCGGGAATACGGCATAACCCCTGTATTTGATAATATCCTTCAGTCTGTCCCTGATTATTGTATAGCCGTCCGCATCAACGCACGCGATGTCCCCGGTATAAAGCCACCCGTCCCTTATCGTATTTGATGTGTCAACAGAACAGTTCAGGTATCCCTTCATAACCTGCGGACCCTTTATGACCAGTTCGCCGGTGCAGGCATCCGCCATCTCCGTCTGTTCGGGGGTCATGCCTCCCCATTCAGCTACTGAGAAGGGAAGGGGAGGCAGTTCCTTTGTGCCTTCTTCCTTGTCCATTATCTTTATATATGTATCGGAAAGGGGGAGGCCTATTGTCCCGTCCTTGCTGATACCGTCAATGGGGTTGACATGGGTTACAGGGGAGGCCTCGCTCAGGCCGTAGCCTTCGATCATTACAGCGCCGGTAATCTCCTCAAACTTTTTCCTTATCCCGAGGGGCAGGGGACCTGCCCCTGATACAGCTATCTTAAGCGCGCTCAGGTCATATCCATCCTTTTTGCCGAATGCATTTATCCTCTTAAAAACCGGGGGCACGGCAGGCATGATCAGACTTGCCTTTCCCGAATATTTATCAATAACCTTGAAGAGCTCGGATATATTGGCGGGAGGTCTCGGGAAAAGGATCTGAAAACCCCCGATCCTGATGGTCAGATTCATTACGACCGTCATGGCAAAGGCGTGGAACAGGGGGAGCATCCCGATATTTCCTGTAACCTTATCCCTTTTCCAGAGCCAGGCGTCGCACTGGGCGGCGTTTGATACCATGTTCTTGTGCGTCAGCATGGCCCCTTTAGGAACCCCCGTGGTTCCGCCCGTGTATTGAAGCACGGCGATGTCTTCCGGGTCTATATCGACACAGGGAGGATCAGGTTCGTAATCAAGGAGATTCATAAATTTGATACAGTTAGCCGGTAAATCGGCGCTTGGGAATCTTTTCAGGATTCTACCGAGAAAGAGCTTGGCGCCTGAGAAGCCGCAAAGGTCAACAATATTTGTGCCTATTATAACGGATACGCCCGCATCCTTGATGCCTTCTTCAGCGTCTTTATAAACAGCGTCCAGCAGTATAATAGCCTTTGCCCCCGAGTTTTTAAGCTGATGCCGCACTTCAACGGATTTGTAGGTGGGATTGATTGTTGTTACCGTAACCCCCAGGATCTGGCATGCGTAATAGGAGACGACAAACTGGATGGAGTTAGGGAGCATGATCGCGCATACGTCGCCTTTTTCCAGGCCCAGACCGGCAAGGCCGTTTGCCGCGCGAAGGACCATGTCCCATAGGCTGTTGTAAGTGACAGGGGTGTTCAGAAAAACAATTGCCGTATCAGGACCGTATTTTTCAACCGATTGCCTTAAAAAATCGCCAAGGGTGCAGCAGGGATATTCAAGGGATTTAGGCACCTTCTCAGGCCATTTTGTGTGCCAGAGACGTCTGCTGTTAAGTTCTTCTTCCATCAGCATTTCAGTTATACGCACCTTTTTAATATTTCAGGAATTATTGACAGTTTCTTAAAATATTAAGGTCAATGAATAGTCTCGTCATCATCCTCATCATCATCCATAAAATCATCATCCATGTATGCTTCTG
>JAFGIC010000443.1 GCA_016929815.1 Deltaproteobacteria bacterium | reverse complement strand
CGGCTTTCCACCGTCGCTAGAGCTATGGGGGACAGGTTGCGGGAATGAGGATTTAACAACATGTGTAATGTTTTGAAGAGGTCTCCAATTGAAAATACAGCTCCGCCCCTTGAGTTACAGGGGACTCAATTGGCCGACTTATTTTTATTTCATTAACGTGTTTTGGATGCAATTGTTACAGCTATTGAATAATCAGGGGATTAATATCTATTGCCTTTTCCTCCAGAAAAGAGAATATTTTCTGATCTGCTCTACTATCTCCCTGTTCTCTTCATCGCGCGATACATTCTCCGCGTATTCCATTACGAAGGCCGCAAAAATCGCGGCGAAAAAGCCTATGAACGTTGCGAGGACCACCATTATTGTCCTTTTAGGCTTTGTCTTTTTTTCTGGGGGCACGGCCCTGTCAAGGACCTGTATTATGGTCGCATCCATTGCCTCGTCCACTCGCGCTATCTCATATTGTTTTGCCATGAGCTCATAGAGCGATTCCTGGTATTTGAGCTCCCTCAGTTTTCTTGTGTAGTCCAGGCCTACTTCAGGGATGCTCCCGGCCGGCACAAGGACATCCGGATCATCCCCGCTCTTTGCCTCGAGCTTCTGAAGCTCCTCCTTCATGCCCTTTAAGGCCTCTTCCGCCTTCTGGAGGTCCGGGTTCCTGGGTTCGGCATAGGTCTTCATTACCTTGATCTCCACCTCCCTGGTGGAGATCTGGGCCCTCAGATCCGCGATGGAGTCTATCAATGCCTCTGCCTGCTCATCCATCTTGACGGCCCCTGTCTCTTCCTGGAAACCCTGCATGGCCTCTTCAGCCCTTATGAGGTCTTCTTTCGTCCTGGCTACCTGCTCCTCGAAAAACAGCCTCGTCTTTGAGGCCTCGGTGACCGCGAAGGTCTGGGTCATGTCCTTGAGCTTCTCTATAAAGGCGTTGGCCATTTCAGCCGCCCTTTGGGGGTCCTTGTCCTCAACGGATACGGAGATTATCTCTTCCTTACCGCTTTTGACCGTAACTGAATCGGCAAGTGCTGTTCTTGCATCTGCCATGTGTTCGGCCTTGTATATCTCCATGAGCCCGAACCTGTCGATGATATAGTCATATACGGTCCTGCTCTGGAGCATGCCTACGTACACGTCATTTGCTGTGCTCAGGCCCAGTGTGCTGCTGATAAGCCCTGATGAGCCGCCGAGCTGGCTCAATACCTGGGAGGATATGCTTGAACCGGACTGCTGGGGCGGCAGTATCGTTGTCTCTGCCCTGTATATGGGTGTCATGATGAGGCTTATAATTGCGGTTATCAGGGCGCAGGCAAATGTAAGGCCCGCAATAAGATATTTCCGCTTAAGGATGACGACAAGGAGTGAAAGGAGGTTTATCTCATCATCGTCTTCGATTCTTTCAATATATCGATCTTCCATCTTGACTCCTTGACTTACTTAAAATGCTACAATCAGGACCCCGGCTGTAACCGCTATCTGGTATAGTATCTGTGTGATGTCCTTTGTCTCCTTAAGCCACGCGACCTTTTCAATCTTCTCCGGTATTACAATGGTGTCGCCCGATTCAAGTTTATCGTTGTTGCGTGAAAACCCGGCGCCCGGTCTCACGGCCGAGCCGTCGGCCCTGATTATATAGACCTTCTTTTTATCGGCATTTTCCGTATATCCGCCTGACAGTTCTATGTAGCCGGAGATATCTTTCTTTTTGTCGTAAATGAATGATGTCTGGTTGTAAACTGCGCCGACCGTGTATATCATCATGGGGTCTTCGGGTATGTGTATCGAGTCGCCGTCTTCAAGCATTATATCATTGGCTGTCCCCTTGAGCCTGTCCGGAGCATCCAGGCCGACGACGACCCTGCCCTTTGCCTTAACGGCCTTAAGCGTATCGATGAACCTGTTTTTCTGCTCTATCTCCGCCTTTTGTATGGCGGCGTCATCAGCGGACAGGGAGGTGGATAGCTCAGATGCGCCGGTTGCCATGATCTCTGTTTCAAGGCGTTCGGCCATCTCGTCGATAGTCTCCTGCTGCCTTAGCCGCGCGCTCTCCCTGGTAAACACCGTGCCGTTCAGGTAGGAGTCATCCGTAAAGCCGCCTGCGCGCTCTATAAGGTCGGACAGGGGTTCTCCCTTTTCAATGGTGTAAACGCCGGGAAACCTGACCTCGCCCGTTATGGTCACGGTCCTGTATAGCCTCCATTCCGGGATGGTGCGGATGAACAGATAGTCATTTTCCATAAGGGCGATATTGCTCCCGTTATCGCCCCGGAGGGCATCCTTCAGGTTAAACAGTATCTTTTCCGTTACAGGGCCGTCGTTTGTTATCTTTACCCTGGTCAGCTCAGCCTCTCCGTCAAAGGCATAGTACCTGAGCCCGCCTGAAAGAGAGACAAGATCCTTTACGGTCATGCCAGTGCTGAAACCGTATTCGCCTCCCCTCTGCACGGCCCCTGAGACCCTCACGATCCTCCTGTCCTCAACGACAGGGAAGATCTTGATAATATCGCCTGCCTGTAGTTTAATCCCCGCAGCCCCGTCAAGATCCGCTTCAAAGACAGTTTGGCGGGACTTGTCCGCAATCCTCTCTATCTGGAGCCTGTTGCTGAAGGCCGTATCGCTGAGTCCCCCTGCCATGCCGATAAGATCAAGGGCGCTGGTATCCCCCTTCAATTCGTATATGGCAGGATTTTTTACGCTGCCCGCTATTGTCGCGTGCCCTCCTGCAGGGGCTATGAATATGACATCCTCGGGCATCAGGCGGATGTCCCTGGTCTTGTCTCCCTTGAGGAGAAAATCATACATGTCGAAATTAACGATAGTCTCTCCGTTTCTCCTGACCTGTATCTCCCTCATGGTCCCTGTCTTTGAAGGGCCTCCGGCAGTGAAAAGGGCGTTCACAAGGGTTGAAAGGGATGAGATGTTATATGCCCCGGGATTTGCGGCATTTCCGACAACATATACCTGTATGGTCCTCAACTGCCCCATGCTCAAGTTCATCTCAAAGCCGGAGTAATACTGGGAGAACTCCTTGTAGAGAAGATCCTTTAATTCCTTGAAGGTAAGACCCGTAATCCCGATAGCGCCCACCTTGGGAAGGACAATGTTCCCGTCCCTTCCTACTACAACATTCCAGGCGCCCTCCACCTTGCCCCAAATGGTGATCCTGATCTCGTCCCCAGGCCCAAGCACATACTCTGGCCCTACCGGCACATTAACTGACGGGGAAAAGGAAGACGCAGACCTTTCAAAAAGCTCATAGCCGAATTGCCTGATGCCTGAGGTCACGGAATACCTGCTGCTTATACCCAGCACCCGGAAGGCATTCTCTATGTCTTCAGGTGAACCGGTCAGATAGCCCGCAAATACCTCGGCAGGCT
>JAFGIC010000442.1 GCA_016929815.1 Deltaproteobacteria bacterium | reverse complement strand
TTCATTACAAACGCAGGCGTAGCCCAGATCTATACCATACTTGCCGACGCCCCTGACGGCCCTACATTTTTTATTGCAGAGGCAGGGACTCCCGGACTTATCCCGGGTAAGCATGAGGACAAGCACGGGATAAGATCTTCGGATACATGTCCCTTGACCCTGGAGGATCTCTTTGTACCCAGGGAAAACCTCATAGGAGGCATCGAGGGACAGGGCCTGAAGCTGTCAAATGAGGTCTTCGGATACACCAGGCTTATGGTTGCGACCTTCGGCCTTGGCGGGGGCATGGCTGCCCTTGAAAGGACTATTGCCTACGCAAAGGAGCGGGTGCAGTTCGGGACCACCCTTGCGAAGAAGGAAGGATACACACACAAGCTTATCGTCCCCAATGCAGTGCGCCTGGAGGCGGCAAGGGCCTATATAGAGACGGTTGCCGCAAGGCTTGATTCCGATGAAAAAGACCTCCAGGTGGAAGGCTCCATAGCAAAATATTTTGCCACAGAGGCAGGCGATGCCATGGCCAACGATGCCATACAGGGCCTGGGCGGCTACGGGTATATAAGGGAATATGAGGTGGAGAAGATCAAGAGGGATATCAAGATTACAACCATCTATGAGGGCACAAGCGAGATACAGCAGAGGGTTATCGCCATGTTCAGACTCCAGAAGACGGTAAAGTCAAAGGGCGAGTATTACGGGAAGATGGCCGAGGGGCTGGAAAAGCTGCCGAATGATACGGGCGCAAAAGACCTTGCGGCTATGATACGCCTGCTTAATGACACCATCATTGAAGCCAGGGCAAAAAAGGTTACAAGATCGCAGTATGCCACGTTCCTTCTGGCCGATATGATGACATGGACCGAGGTGGGAGATGCGCTCTGTAGAAAGGCCGCAAATTATACGGGTAAGGAAAGGTCGCCGGAATACATGAAGGCCTCAGCAAGGCTCTTTGTAAAGGAGGTCGCGGAAAAGATGTACATCAACGGACTCAAGATATGCACCGGCTGTGATGCGGAACTCACGGATCTGGCAGAAAGGCTTAACGGTCTTAACCTTGCTGACATCATGAAAAACAACCTGAAGGATATGGACCTGGTATCCGCTGAACTGGTCAAATAAACATGTCTATTGTCATATTTTTATCGTCACTATTCTGCCGGGGGTTCGCCTCTCTTATCAATTCTCCTCTGTCGCTGTAGGTGTCCCCCACTCCTGAAAGGTTATCCCTGATCACATCAGGGGAATCCTCCCTGTTCAACTGGGGGCCGGAATTTTCGGATTCGTTTGATTTTTCGACCGGCCTTACTCTCTGTGCGCTTTCTTCCTTGTTGACCCGGATATCCGCTATATTGATCACCGGAATCATTGAAGATATATCAATTGACATTTTATGTCACCTCCCCTGCATGCCTCTGAACGCTGGAGCAACCTGCGGCAATGCGTGATTGCGGTTATTTATTATTTGACCGCAAATAAAAAACCTGTTCCTGAAGGCAGGGAACAGGTCATCGATGCTTAATCGATCCATTTTGACTCTGCGACCCCGCTATCCTATCCGTTTTGAAGGACTTAGACCGGAGGTTTTGCGTCCCTCCCTTTCAGGAGGTTTGCCCTCAAGTTTTATACTTTTCCAGTTGTCTTTTATATCGGCATGAGGTTTTAAAAACTTTAATAATTTATTTGAGAATTGCTTCTTTAACATCGTCTAACTTGACTTGATCTTTTATTAGTGCTAGGTTCAGGCTCCTGATGAGATCGTGAATTTTATTATATCGAACGTTTATTCCGTATGGCAATTGCGCAATGCGGTTAATTCATATCAAATTCAAAATATAATATGGGCTGAGGGAGTTGATCCCCGGTCAGAGGGTGGAGGTTAAGATGTTTGGAATAGGAATGCCGGAACTTATTATCATATTGATAATAATATTAATCATTTTTGGCGCCGGGAAGCTCCCTGAGATAGGAGCGGGTATAGGCAAGGGTATAAAAAACTTCAAAAAGGCAACCAAGACAAAACCGGAAGAGCTACCTGAATCAAATGATGATGATGACGAGGATGAAGAGGAATAGATAAGTTTAAGTCACCCTGCCTCTGCCCGAGGCGGGGTGAGCTTGTTGGCTTGTTAATTAAAAGGGTATATTATCATCCGGTATGGATACGGGCTCTTCAACCGGATAGCGCTCAGTTGATGTCTTTGCCTCGCCACCTTCCTTTTTAGCCGAAGAACCCAGCATCTGCATTGCCAGCGCTGTTATCTCTGTGGTGTACCTTTTTACCCCATCCCTGTCTTCCCATGACCGTGTCTGGATCC
Organism: Deltaproteobacteria bacterium; assembly: GCA_016929815.1. Taxonomy (GTDB): domain Bacteria; phylum Desulfobacterota; class DSM-4660; order Desulfatiglandales; family HGW-15; genus JAFGIC01. Next base: position 443 of record JAFGIC010000442.1, on the reverse strand, counting down.
TTCCTTCGATATAGACCTGGCTTCCCTTTTTCAGGTACTCCCCGCATATCTCGCCTAATCGTCCCCATGCCACTATCCTGTGCCACTCGGTCTTTTCCTCTTTCTGGCCGTCCTTTCCGGTCCATTGATCCGTGGTCGCCAGGTTAAAATGGGCTACCGCTGTGCCTGAAGGCGTATATCTTATCTCAGGGTCCGCACCCAGATTCCCTACAAGAATAGCTTTATTTACACTGGCCATCTGCAATAAACCTCCAATATTTATTTTAAAAACCAAACACCTGCAACTTATCATATGACAATCATGTAAATCAAGGGACATTTGAGAAAAACAGGCATATTAAAGGAATAACGCTCCGGCTTTTTGCTATTGACTCAACACCCTGTAAAGAATAAGCTATTGTTAATTCATAAATTATTAATACTGGAGACGGAATGCTGAAGGT